>NZ_JBKOOL010000153.1:0-14139 GCF_046764065.1 Nocardia sp. NPDC002869 | reverse complement strand
CCGCCGACACAACTAAAGACTGAAACCACCCACCCCGGCCAGAGGGGTCAGAATTCGGATGCCGAAAAGTGGTCAGGATTGGCCTGCCGTTGACAGAGGCACGGGAAGGACTACGAAACGCCAGCTGGACGGCAGTACATACGCAGGATAGGGGTGGGGCACCGTGGCAGAGCCGGAACCAAGCACAACACAGCAGACGGCGATGTTGCAGCAGTGGGAAAGCCTCAAGACTCAGGCTGAAAATGGCGAACTGCGGATGGATGAGGACATCGGTCGGCAACTGATGAAACGTTGCACCGGCTTCATCGCGCGGCTGGAAACAATGCTGAGTACGACCAACGACCTCAGTTTCCTCGCCGGTTTCGGGACGTTGAGATCTGCCGAAGCCTTGCGCGCCAAATATGCCGCAAAGGCGGTAGCTGATCCGGACTCTGCTGCCAACCGGCTGAAGACCTCGATCGATATTGTCACCCTCATGCAGCAGACCTTCGAACTATCCATTCGCCGCGTCGAAGAGACCGATCAGTCCACTTCGAACGCATTGGGCGACACAGGAGCATAGCCATGTCCCCCTTCTCCCAATGGCTCAACCCGATCACCGACGGGGCCAATCAGGCTTCGAAGAACAAATCGGACGATACACAGCGGGCAGAAGACCAGAACAGCACTTGGGGGCAGGACCGCTCCGCATTCGGTGGAGAGTGGTCCGGGCTCGTGAGCGAGTTCGGTGGTCAGTTCGCCCCTCCCGCCATCCTGGAGAAGGACGGCTTCCCTGCAATGACCCACCAGCAGATCTGGGACGCGCTCAATGAAGTGAATCCTACGGCGATCAACGACTTCGCAACTGCTTGGCGAAATCTGACCAACGAAGCCCGGGCGGCGAGCAAAGAATTCCTCGACGGCGTCAACGCCGACCTGGAAGCCGGCTGGAACGGTCGGTCCGGCACTGCCGCCGTCGACGGCGTGCGTGAGTTCAGCACCTCCTTCAATTCCCTGGCTGCGAGTTTCCAGATGGTGGCCCACGGTCTCGACCTCATGGAAGGCTATCTCGCCCAGGCCAAAGCGTCCGTCGGGAAACCCGACAACGTAACCCTCGGCGACAAGGTCATCAATTCCCTGCCTCTCGGCGATACCTTCAAAAGCCCCCAGTACCGCGCCGACGAAGCCCAGGAAACTGCCCGCTGGGTGATGACCACCTATTACGAGCCCGGCGCCACCGATGTGGACAGCAAAACCCCTGTCCTGCCCGAGCCGAAGAAGACCGTCGACGACGGCAGCAACCCTCCCCAGCAGCCGGTGCAGCCGACCGGCGGGCCGTCGCAGACGGCGGGGCCGACCACGCAGCCGCAGGACACCACCACCGACGATGGCACGCAGACCGAGGACGGCACCCAGAATCCGTCGGCCGAGCCGGAGGATTCGCAGGCCACCGAGCCGCAGAGCACGACCCCGCAGTCGACCACGCCGGAGACGCCGACCTCCCCCGCGCTCACCACCGGCGCCCCGACCGGCACCACACCGGGCAGCCCGTCGGGGTCGCCGTCCGGATCTCCTTCCGGTACGCCGCAGACCACCACTCCGTTCGTACCCGGGCAGACCGTGCAGGGAGCGCCGAAGGCCACCACCGGGGGGCCGGCCGCGGCCTCGACCGCTGCGTCCACTCGTGCCGGGCGCAGCGGTATGCCGGGCATGATGTCGCCGGGCGCGCGCGGTAACAAGGGTGACGAGGACGATGAGCACAACACACCGGACTACCTGGTGTACGACCGGGGCAGTGAGCTGCTCGGCACCCAGCCGCCGGCGCTGCCGCCGGGTGGAGTGATCGGCGGGTGAAGGATCCACAGTGGCGCCTGGACGGGGAGATGTTCTCGCAAGCCGTCCGGGCGTTCGGCCGGGACCGGCTGCCCTATCCGATCCGGGTGCTGCCGCTCGGGCCCACCGATCCACCGCCGACACTCGACGAATACGAGCAGTTCCGCTCGGCCGCGGCGCAGCGGCTGGCCGCGATCGCGGACAAGCGGTTGTTCCACGTCCTGGAGACTTTGCTGGAACCGCAGGTGCGCATCGAAGTGCACGGCATCTACGACCGCGGATTCGAGCGGGTGGTGCGGATGCACGCGGGGGTGGCCGGGCAGTCCGCCACACTCGCCGTCCAGGCATCGGGACCGACGAAGGAGTACGGCGGCGACGTGCTGCTGCACACCGTGCCGGCTCAGCAGCTGGCGGCCCGGCTCGTCGCGTACCTGCCGCGCTGCGCCGCCGGCGGTTATCGCACGGTCCATGGTGCGCGCGCGGATATCGGGAAGGTCGAGTACTCCCGCCATCCCACCCGGATCTCGCGCACCGAGGAGATCAACCGGATCATCCGGCGCCCGCGGTCCGGTATCGGCGAGATCGGGGTGTTCGCGGGCCCGGCGATCGACTCCCGGCCCACCGGGAACCCGCACGGTTTCCACTGGATGGATTATCTGCCGGAGGATGGCCGCTATCTGCTGATCAACCACACAAAAGAGGAATTCACTCTCACACCGGGCCCGCCCGAGGAGATCACCAGGCGTCTCCAGCAGGCTGTCGCGACCGTCCGGCCGACCGCGGCCTCGTCACCCGGCGTGCGCCGCGACCCGGCCCGGGACGAAGCCGACGACTACTACTACCGGCAACGCGACGAACGCGGCTGGACGACCTGACCTGGTCCTGTCGCGACGAACTCTTCTGAGCGGGCGTCACCACTCCACGAGAAGCTGTTTCGGGCCGCGGACCAGCAGACCCGATTTCCACGGGATCTCGTCGAGCGGTAGCGACAGCCGCAATGACGGGAAACGTTCCAGCAGCGCCTCCAGCGCGTTCGCTGAGACGATCTTCTTCGTCGCGGGCGGCGACCAGCGCGCCGAGCAGATCGTCGGCGGGTCGCTGCCGGCGCTCGGTAACCACCTCGGCGAGGTAGGTCTCGAGCGAATCCCGGGCGCTCTCGATCTGTTCCCGGGTGTAGGCCGTGGTGGACAGGATCGCGTCGGAGAAATCGCGGAACCGGTGCTGGTCGCGCGGCGGCACCCCGAGCATCTCGCAGATCACGGTGACCGGTAGCGGCAGCGCGAAACCCTCCACCAGATCGGCGGGCGCACCGGCGTGTTCGAGCGCGGTGAGTTTCTCGTCGACTATCTCGCGCGTGCGGGGGCGCAGTTCGGCGACCCGGCGACCGGTGAACGCCTTCGCCACCAGTTTCCGCAACCGGCTGTGCTCGGGCGGGTCCATGCTCAGCAGGGAATCGGGGCGGGCCGGCGCGGGAGTGGCCCGCGGCAGATCCTCCCGGCCGACGGTCGCCGCGCGGCTGAACCGAGGGTCGGCGAGGACCAGTCTGAGGTCCTCGTAGCGGGTGACCAGCCAGCCTTCGCCGCCGTAGGGCAGTTCGACCCGGCAGACCGGCTCTTCACGGCGTAGGTGTGCGAACAGCGGATCCATATCGAGGCGAACCGGCTCTCCGAAGGGGTACCGGCGTACCTCGGTGTTCGCGGTCATACGGTCTCCCTTTCCCGACGCCCGGCGGCTCCAGCGTGTAAGCAGTTGCTTACTTAGACAGGGTAAGGGTTTCCGCGAGGTGACGTCAACGACGTAACAGCGTTACGCCGGAGGGAATCTCGTATCGTTGCGCTCGAGGAGCACTTCCGCCGCCCGCAGCACATGACCGGCGACCTGCGCCGGATCCGCGCTGTGCAACGGCTCCCGGTGCAGCACGGATCGAACCAGCCCGATCCCCAGCAGCCAGGCCAGCAGCAGATCCGCGCGCAACTCCCCGTCGCCATCGTCGGTGAGGGTCGACAGCGCCCGGATGTACTCCTCCCCCAACTCCCGGCGGATCACCGACGCGCCTTCTTCGTGTCCGCTGGAACGCAACGCCGCCTGTAACCAATTACCCGGCGAGATAGTCTCGCTCGGCTCCAGCGCACGCTCCAGCAACCGCGACAGCAACGCGTCCACCGGCCCGGCGTCGAGTACCGAACGCCCGCGATCGGTCATCGTCGCCCGGAAGAGTTCGTCCTTGTTCCCGAAATAGCGGAAGAGCAGCGCCTGGTTCACCCCGGCACGGGTGGCGATATCGCGTACGGTGGCGCGCTCGTACCCTCGTTCGGCGAACAATTCCTGCGCCGCCGCCAGAATCGCGGCCCGCGTGGCCGAGGAATCCCGTCGACGACCGACCAACTCGTTTCCGCTGACCATGCACCCTCCGCTCCGCGTGCCATCTGGAAGAGCAGCGTAAGGCACACCGGATCGGACAAAGCGGGCGCCCAGCAACGTCCCCGCACACCGCCCCGGCGCAACACACCCTGGACGCGAGCCGGACAGGGCTCTACGCTCGGATGACCATGCCGGAACTCCTCGGGATCAACCATCTGACCCTGTCCACGACGGACCTGGACCAGCTCGTGGCGTACTACACCGGAGTGCTCGGGGCACGGTTGTCCTTCGAGCGTCCCGCCTCGGGCACCCACCCTCGTATCGCGGTCCTCGACGTCGGGGGCGCCGACCACCTGGCGATCGTCGAGACCACGACCGGTCCGACCACCGACCTCGACCCGCTCGGGCGGGCCGGATGGGGTCTGCGCCTGGCGACCTACGCCCAGCTGTGCGAGGTCCGCGAACGGATCATGGGTGCCGGACTCCCGGCCGGACCGATCGAGACCCTCCCCACCCAGTGGACGATGACGGCCCAGGACCCGGACGGCCGCCCGGTCGATATCCGAGCCCACCGCCCCTGAGCCGCAGGCCCGGCGCCGTCACGCCGGACCGATTCCAGGGGAGCCTGCTCCGGCGCCGCCGTCGGCCGGCTGCCACCGGCCTGGTTCGTCCTGGTCCGACGCTTTCACTCGACCAGCTGTTCACGCAACGCCGATCGTGTCTCCATGAGGGCGAACCCGAGCAGGTTCAACCCCTTCCACCGCGTAGGGTCCTCCGCACACGGGTCGTCCGCCGCCAGCCCGATACCCCAGACCCGGTCCACCGGGCTTGCCTCGACCAGCACCCGATCCCCGGTGTTCAGCAGGAAACGCCCCAGCGGCTCGTGCTGACCGAACTTCGCGATATTGCCCGCGACGACGATTCCGAATCGATGCAGACCCCACAACTCCTCGTCGAAACCGCCGATCCGCCGCCCCAACGACTTCGCCTCCCCGGGGCTGCCCGCCTCCAGTATCTCCGCGGCGATCGCCCCGTCGTCGAACAGCATCGCTTTCCGCCACATCATGTAATGCTCGGCCGTCGGAAAGACGTTCCCGCCGACCGTGAATTCCGCCGGCCACCACTGGCTGAGGCAACCGGCACCGGCCGACCCGTCGCTACGGGGGCGATGACCCCAGAACGGCAGATACTTCACCCGGCCGCCGTCGGCCACGATATGGATCAACTCACCGACACTCCTTGCCGTCATCCGGTCAACCCTGCCCGAAACATGTGGACAGCGCATCCGGCTTTCGATCGGCCGCGGTCATCCCGGAGCGAAGTCCCGGGTGATCGGGGACGCCACCCCTGCCGCGCAGATACCCGAACGGGCCCCTCCGCCTCGTTCACGGGACGCCGGTGCGCCGTCGATAGCCTTGTCGCTCAGACCGGTGTCTTGCAGGGCAATCCGCAGCTTGTCCATGTCGACGGCTCGCACGCTGTCCACAACCTCCCCACTGAGCTCCTTGTTGTGGAATTCCTTGACGAAATCGGATCGAATGCCGTAGCGAGGGTCGGGCGATTCGGGAAACGAGAACGAATGGTCGATGGCGACGATATCGCCATCGCGGCCGGTGCGGTAATTCTTCCAATGACGATCGGTGTTGCCGATGACATAGTCGAGAACTGCCATCTGCTCGCGCTGTACCTGCGGGTACATTTTGTTCGGACGTAACCAGTCCTCATAGATGGCGGCTCGTTCTTCGCCCGACGACGAGTTCTCCCACGCCTTCCAGCCGGACTCTCGCTCTTCTGCTGTGCGCCGGTTCCACGCTGCCAGCGCGTGGCCGGGAGATGAAAGGATCCATATCTGATTCGATCCAGGACCGTATGGCCCTTTCTCCACAACCGTGGTGGGCGGCACGCGGCCGAAACCCAAAGCCTCGTCCACCCGGTAGGCAGCATTTTCCCGCGCAGCGTGCTGCCCATAACCCCGGGGAATTCCGTAGCGCAACAGAAGACCGGACCTGGGGTCGACAATGCTCTCCAGATAGGAGGGTTTGTAGACAGTACGGGCGCCGCCGAGAGAGCGGCCCATGAAACTGGAACCGAGCCCCCCGGAGATTCGCATCGGTTTGTCGAGACTCAATGTCTGGAGCGCGCGCTCCACCGCGCTCGGCTGGTACGCGCGTTCGATCGCATGCGCGCCGAGCCGTTCGGCGCCGGGCAGTAGTTCCGCACTGCGGAGGCCGTGCACGAACTGGCTGTACCTCTTCACCACAGCCCCCGACACCTGTTCGGCCAGCCCATCGGTGATCCGGTGAAGTACTACGGAAACCTTGTTGCTCAGGCGAATCTCCTCACATACGGGGCCACCGGGCAGGCATATCCGCAGTATCTCGCCGGTAGCCGGGTCGAAGAGCGCTCGGGTTCGGCGACGGCTACCACTTCAGGCGAACGGACTGCCGGACCGCGTTCATTATCCGGTACCCGGCGCTGCGATGGTGCCGGAGCTCGCTGGGTTCCGCCCGGCGGCGATCGGTTTCATCGGTGAGTGCGGCGATCATCGGTACCGGCACGTACACACCGACCGTCCGCAACGTTCCAGCGGCCGGGGGTAGCGGCCCGGTCGGGGTGCGGAGCTCATACAACTCGCAGGGCCGTCACCCGCCAGGCACCTCGGGCACCGCGCTCGATACGCCCGGCGAGGACGAGACGACGTGGACCACGCTGGTAGGTGGCCACCATTTCCGCCGCTCGCTCCTCCACCTGAAACAACCGGACAGCGCCGGGTACGGCCGACCCCAGGGCCCGGCCGGGAGCATGGTCGCCTGCCACCAACGACCCGATGGCGCCGACCAGGCCGGGCGCGCATACGGCGGTGAGCTGCGCGACCGGGCGCCGGCGATCGAGCACCTCGAGCAGGATCCGGACCGACATCGTGGCGAACGCTCTGGCACCGGTGGGTTCGGGGCTGCGTATCCGCTCGTGCCCGGCACGCTGAGCTCGCCGAATACCTGCGGGAGCACTGTGGTTGCGCCGCAGAGCTTTCCGATCCGCCGGAGACGCGCAGCCCCCGACGGCCGGCGCTGCCATATCGAGCGCGGGGCCGCCGCCGGTCGTCCGCGGCCGGTGCGGGCCATGGTCGTCACCGGACGCCACCCACCGCCGTTGCGGAGCACGGACATCGCCTGCGGTCGCCGGCGCCCGATGGGAACCACGGTCTGCGTCGGCCAAGGCCGGCGGCAGCTGAGAACCGTGGTCTTTGGCTCTCGTCCGTTCCGGGACGCGAGCCTTCGCTATCGGGACGGAATCCGGCGCCGGCACCGGATCCCCGCGGTCGAGTGCGCCGGCCGGCTCACCGGGACCCGGGGTCACCGAACAGACACGGCCACACGACCGGCGCACCGGCGGTTCGTATCCCGGCACCCGATGGAGAACCGGCTGGAATTCACACATTTCTACGCCCCCTTGCGAAACGAATCGCCCCCACGACGTTTCCTTCCGCGACAGCATCGCACCTCCGGGCGCGGCAGTACAGACGATCATCGGATCTTTCACCGGAAACCCGGTCGAGGCGGCGTGTTCCCGGGCCCGCCGACGATTCGGCGAGTCGTGTGCACCACGCGCGGGTCCGGGGTGTCGGAATCGATTGCTAACTTGAAGGCTACCGTTCGTTCGCTTTTCAGATATCGGGAGAGTCAGTGCTCGGCCATTCCCACGCCACCAGCGGCGCGCTCGCGTTCGTCACCGCCGCCACCGTCGTCCCGACTCCGGTGATGGAGGTGGTGCAGGGGCCGGTGGAGATCAGCGCGCTCGAACTCGTTCTGGGGGCGTTGATCACGGCGGGCGCGGCATTGCTCCCCGATATCGATCACCCGAACGGCACCATCGCGCAATCGCTCGGACCGGTGAGCAACGCACTGGCGAAGGGGGTTTCCGTGGTGTCCGGCGGACACCGCAAGGGGACGCACGGCTTGCTGTTCATCTCGCTCGCCGGGTGGGCGACCTGGGCCGGAGTGCACCATCTCGGCCGGTATTTCACCCTGAGCATGATCTTCGTGATGCTCGCCTTCGGGGTGCGGGCCCTGCACCTGACGCCGAAGGGCGATTCACTGCGCGCCTACGGCATGTGCGTGCTGCTGGCCGGCGGCGGCACCGTGCTGATGGACCGCTGGCTACCGGACGCGCCCTACTGGCTACCGTTCGCGATCGGGCTGGGGACGCTCATCCATATCGTCGGCGACTGCCTCACCGACCGGGGCTGTCCGCTGCTGTGGCCGCTGAAACCCCGGCTGGCGTTGCCGATCATCTCCCGGACCGGGAACAAGGTGGAGACCTGGGCGCTGACCCCGCTGATGGGCCTGGTCACGGTGGGGTTGCTGTACGTCTACGCCGTGCCCAACTAGTCCGTGCGCAGTCGACACACGGGCACCAAGCCTGTCCTCACCTGCACATATTCGCATAGTGTGCGGCTATGACCGAGGCAGCGGAGGACCAGTACCTCCCGCAGACCGGGCTGGCGGCGAAACTCAATTGGCTGCGAGCCGGGGTACTCGGCGCCAACGACGGGATCGTCTCGACCGCGGGTCTCGTGGTGGGGGTCGCGGCCGCGTCGTCGAATACCGACGCGATTCTCACCGCGGGTATCGCGGGCATCAGCGCGGGCGCCATTTCCATGGCGGTCGGTGAGTACGTCTCGGTGAGCACCCAGCGCGATACGGAGAAGGCGCTGCTGGAACAGGAGAGCCGGGAGCTGGCACAGGATCCGGCCGACGAACTCGACGAACTCACCGCCATCTACCACGCCAAGGGGTTGTCCGCGGAAACCGCGCGGAAGGTGGCCGAGGAGCTCACCGCCTACGATGTGTTCGCCGCGCACGCCGAGGCCGAGCTGGGACTGAATCCCGACGAGCTGACCAATCCGTGGCACGCCGCACTGTCCTCGGCGGTCTCGTTCACCGTCGGCGCGCTGCTGCCGCTGTTGGCGATCCTGCTCCCGCCGGAGTCGGCGCGGATACCGGTCACCATGGTCGCGGTCCTGCTGGCGCTGGCGCTCACCGGGTCGATCAGTGCCGGACTCGGTGGTAGCAGCCGGCCGCGTGCGATGGCCCGGGTGGTGATCGGGGGTGCGCTGGCGATGGCGGTCACCTACGGGATCGGCCAGCTCGCGGACGTCACCGGTATTTGAGCTGCCGCGAATTCTGTTGCCGGAGAGATATTCCGGTCAAGTGAACCAGCGCCGATTCGGATATTTTGCTGTACTTGGCGGGTGAGTTCTCTTTTCGCCGTATTGCCCGCGGCCGGGATCGAGTCGGCCGCACAGGCTTACGAGCGTTATCGGTCCCTGGCCGGCGCACCCGAGCCGACCCCGCCGCTGCCACCGGTGGGGGTCGTGTGCACGCTGATCCACCGCTCCGGAACCGGGTTGCGGGTGCATCGGCGCCCGGATGCCCGTGGGGCACTGCTGGAGGCCACCGTCGATGATCGTTTCGACTGTCTGCGCGCACTGCTGGCACTCACCGCCGACCGCGATCTGGCCGTGCTCGATGTCGCCACCCGCCGCTTCTACAATCCGCGGGAAGCTGCCCGGGTCCCGGTGACCGCGGGCGATTTCCGACTGCCTTATCTCACCGAGAGCATTCTCGACGAGATCCTGGAGACTCCGCCGGATCCGCGCGACCCGGCTCTGAAGGTGATCCGCGCCCCCATGTGCCATATCCGGGCACGCCGATTACCGGAGAGGATATTCGAGCTCGAACATCGCGACCTCGACGCGTTCTTCCAGCTCTACACCGACGACGCCATCCTGGTGCGCAAGACGATCTGGGCTTGGGCGACCGGTGATCCGTGGTGGCAGCAGGCCATCGCCTGGCAGCCGATCGACGCCCCGGATCCGAGACGCCGCCGCCCGCCCGAGGACGATATCGATTCCGTCCTGGCCGAACTACGGCAGATGGCCGAGGAGACACCGTTCGAACTCGGCGCGCTGGACCTGATCTCGGCCCTGGGCGATGTCGACAACCAGGCCCAGGCCATCCTCGACCGCGCGAATATCGACGCCCCGGACCAGCCCTGAACCACGGTCCGGTTATCCGACCCCTACCCGCAGCCGCACCGAATCGTCGGTGGTGCTCTGCAGCGCCTGGCCGATCAGACTGCCGATATCGAGTTGCGGCACGGCGCCGTTCAGCGCGTCGGTGAGTGGCACCAGCCCGGGTTGCAGAGCGGCCAGTTCGGGCCCGGCCTCGTCGAGGAACTCGCGCAGCCGCTGGAGCAGCGAGACCAGGCCGTCGTCGCGCAGATACATCTCCGGTGAGCCCTCGGCGCCGGTGAACCGGCCCACCGCTTCGACGAAATCATCGAGTACTTCGGCGAACCGGGTGAATTCGGTGGCCGCGGCCGAGGTGGCCGGGCCGGACCACTCGCTGTCCGCGGCGGCGGTCTCGAAATTGTCGAGCAGCTCGGCGATGCGCGGCTCCCGGGACATGATCGTGGCCGCCAGCAGGTCGGCGGCGCGAGTGAGCTCGGGCAGCGCCGCGTCGGTGCCGTGCAGGGCATCGCGCAGGGTCCGCACCAGCCGGAGGTCACCCGGCCGACCTCGATACCGGTGAGCAGCACCGGTGAACCCACGCCGAGCCCACCGGAGTCGTCGAGGACCAGGGCGGCGTTCAGGTACTCGGTGAACGGGTCCGCGCGCACCACACCGAAGGTCAGGTAGCTCGCACCGAGCACGGTGATGGCCGCGATACCGCCCAGCGAGGCCAGTGGCCCGATCTTCATCGCACGGCTCCGATCATGCCCAGGGTTTCGATGATCCCGGTATGGCGCCCGGAGTTCATGGCCGAGATCCAGGGACCGCTCTCGCGGGACGGATTGTTGCGAAATTCATGCGTGTGATCTCTCCGGTCCGGCATCGATGCCAACGGAGAGGAAGCCGATCGTTACGCGCGGTGACGGACAAATCCGCGACGGTGTGACCGTGAACACGACAAAGCCGCCGCACACATCAATTTCTGGAAATAATGCGATCCGTCACGAGAATATCCCCTGCGAATCAGCACACGTTTCACCGGATGTTCCGGTGTGGTGCGCACGAAAATTCGCGAATATCCTCAGCCGTCCAAATCGACGCGAATCGTCAGCAGATCGGTACCCATGACGCGCACCGCGGCACTGTTGCCGCGCGGTAGCGAAGACAACCTGCGCACCGCGTCGTCATCGGGCAGCAGGCGCGCGGTGCCGGGCAGCCATTCACCGCGCAACCGCACCCGGACCCGGTTGTTCGCGCGGATATTGCGTACATAGTCCGAGCGGTCCCCGAACTCCGAGACGAACCAGAACTCGTTACCGGTCCGCCGGCCGCCGACCGGCACGACCTGGGGTGCCCCGCTCACCCGGCCCGTGGTCTCCAGCAACTGCTGCGCCGACCGCTTCCGGTTCAGCGGATTGGCCACATGCCGCTGAAAAGTGGTGACAATGCGATGTTTCATACGCCGCATATCGGTCATGTGGCGACGGTAACACCGGTGTCCGCGACGCGCCCGCAAAACAACCGGCCGAAGGAATCGTCGATTCATTCGACCGGAGCGCGCGCCATGGGCGACAATTCCCCCGTGCGAACTCAGTTCACCAACGAGCTCGTCGCGTTGACCGCGGATCTGACACAGATGTGCCGTATCACCCATGAAGCGGCCGAACGTGTGACCGATGCCGTCGTCGGGGCCGACCTCGCCGCTACTTACGAGGTCTTCGCCCTCGACGAACGACTCCAGACGATGTACGGCGCCTGCGAAGCGCGCACCGTCGTCCTCCTGGCGCTACAGGCACCGGTCGCCCGCGACCTACGCCATGTGGTGACCGCGATCCAGATCGCGGGTGAACTGTCCCGGATCGGCCGGCTGTTCAGCCGGGTCGCCGATCAGGTGTACCGCACCCATCCCGACCCCATCGCCCCGCCGCCGGTCCTCGACATCCTGGCGCAGATGGCCGGCCTCACCGCGGAATGCACCGCCCGGGCCCAGCGCGCCGTCACCCGCGGCCGGCACACCCCCGCCGACGACACCGGCGCGGACACCATGCAGACCCTGAACCAGAAACTGCACAACGCGCTGTCCACGACCGGGGACAGCGCCACCGAAACCACGATCACGCTGGCCCTCATCGGTCACAAACTGGCCCGGACCCTGGACCACACCGAGCGCATCGAGCGATTGATCCATTTCCTGGACACCGGTGTCCCGCCGACTGCCCAGATCCGCCCCGACGACGAGGACGCCGACATCGCGGAATGACACCGCGATCCACCGGCGCGACCCGGCTCGCTCCCAATCATGGGAATTCCCTATGCTTTTCACCTGACGGCGGATCGGCGTACACCGGGAGCCGGAATACCGGCCGACTGCCGGACACCTACAGCTTCATATCGAGAACCGGCCGGATCGTATCCGGCCCCCAGAACGTCACGGCGAGCGTACCGGTGCGGAAAGACCTCGGGTCTACCCCTCATCAAGCCCCGCGGTGCGTCGTGGTCGCCGGTCCGGACAACCGGCCCGCGACTCGCACCGGATTCGGCGCCTTCGCTCGTGACACGCCCACCCCCGAGTCGGCGCCGGCACGGCGACTCGGGGGTGGTGCCCTTCCAGACGGAAGAGGAATACCCCGCATCCTCATCGGGTACTCCCGCCCAGGTATGCCGAATCTCACACCGGGCAGTAGCTTTCGGTTAGCTGACCGGCCGGTAGCTTGACGCTCGGCACATCCCGGCACCTCGGCAAGGAATCTCGTTGAAGCGCACAGCAAATGAACACGAAGTGGGCCGCGCGGCCCTCCCCCATCGATTCGTGGAGGTCCGGCGATGAACTCGCTGCTTTCTGCCCTGCCCGCCCCGGCCCGCAGGTTCGCCGCCCTCCTCGTCCCCGTGCTGATCGCGGTAGCCCTGGTCGCGGGCTTTCTCCTGCAGGGCTGTAGTCCCAGCCCGACCGATCCCGGCGGTGCCGGCGCCGCGAAATCGGTCGCCGGCACCGCCGCCGAAATACGGTCCGCGCTCGACAAGCTGCCGGTGCAGGCCGAGGTCGGAATGGCCGGGTACAGCCGGGAGAAGTTCCCGCACTGGGACAACAACGAACCCGAACACGGCTTCGGGCCGGAATTCGCCCAATACCTCAAATGCACCACCCGCGAGGTGATGATGCTGCGCGACGCCACCGGCGAGGTGAGCCTCGATCCGAAGACCTGCGATCTGAAGATCGGCACAGGTGGCGGCTGGCAGGACGCCTACGGCGTCATGGACAGCAAGACCGGGAAGCTCAAGCCGTACAAGTTCATCGTCGAGGCCAAGAGTGTCGACGCCGAGCACATCGTGCCGCTCGCCGAGGCCTGGCGGTCGGGTGCCAAGGACCTCGACACCGACACCCGGCGCCGGATCGCCAACGACGCGCTGAACCTCATCGCCTCCGATCCGTCGGCGAACCGTTCCAAGGGCGACCAGGACGCGGCGCACTATCTGCCGCCGGGAAGTTTCCGGTGTGGCTATGTCTCGCATTATGTGCAGGTCAAGCTAAAGTACGGCCTGAGCGTTGACCCAGAGGAACAGACCGCACTGCGCACCGCGGTGGACGACTGCGTCGAACGGGGTGAGTTCAAATAGCCGAAGTCATCGAGTTACCCGCCTCGGCATCAGTGATGACCCGGGAAGAGGGCACCATCTCCGGCGATCTCGACATCACCGTCGATCCCGGGGGCTTCGGTCTCGTCCGCTACCGGGAGACCGAGGACTGGTACACGATCGGCAATCTGGATGATGACGAGCCGCGCACCTGGAAATCGGTCGCGGAACTCGAGGAAGCGATAGTGAAGGGCATCGGGGCCCGCGACGCCGCGGGAAACACGAGTACGGCTGTTCGGTGGGTTCCTGGACCACTTCCACATCACCGGCCTGGAGGCGTTCGAAGGTGCCGTCGAGGTCTTCGGTGGCGAGGTTGATTC
>NZ_JBKOOL010000152.1:0-14244 GCF_046764065.1 Nocardia sp. NPDC002869 | reverse complement strand
CGCCCCTCCCCCGCTTCCGGATTCCCGTTCGGCTCGACTGAGGGAAGTGGCCACGCGCGGTGGCCACAGGGAGGTTCTGGAGCGCTGGGCGCGGGGCCGACAGCAAATGGGAGCCGTGCTTTATGGCCACGCTGTGTCGCCCAGACCGTAACGGGCTCGCCCTCAACTTGCTGCCGCCGGCACCCTCCACGCCTTTCTGGAACGCGAGCGGGCCCGCGGGGCCGCGTAGTTGATTCGCCGGCGCGCCTCATGGGCACTGATCCGCAGCAGATCGGTCAATAGCTCCACGGTGTCCCGATAGCCGGTGTCCGCGGCGAGGCCACGACGTTCGGCCTCGGCGACGGCCGCGTGCATGGCAGCATCCAGGCGCTTCCGTCGGCGTTCGGTTTCGACGAGTGCGCGCAGCAAGTCGACATCGGCCAGGTTCGGCCATCCTGGTGTTCGGGCAGTCGGCGCCGGCGTGGTCGAATTCATGGTCACCGGAGCAGCCTACCTCAGTTTAGAACATATGTTCGATAACCGGGCGCGCTCGACTTCACGAGGGGTGTCCAGGCAACTCGATTCTCGCGTTCCGAGGCGTCCAATCCCTACACGCGCCGCGACGAGAGTCGGCCGCCCCGGCGCTGTGCACATTCTCCGCGACGTCCGCTGTGCCGCCCTGGAGACAGATGGCTTGGAGGGCACCTCGTATGGGGAATTTCTTGTAGCAAATGAGCGTCGCAGCGAGGTCGAAGCGGCCGCGCACAGATGCTGCGTAACGGATGGTCGGACGTCGGTAGCTGCTACCAGCGCGGCGTCGCGCGCGGTGAGTGTCAGCGCGTAGCTCTGCCGGGCGAGCAGTGTCGCGATGCCCAGGCCGATACCGCGGGTCCGCGCCGTCGATGAGCGTGGTTTCGTTGTGTTGCGGTCATTTCGGCCTTCTTTCAGCGCCCGCAGTCCGGCCGCCATGAATTCCGGGGTGGCTTCGGCAGCGCGCCCGGCGGCAGAACCGGCATCGGAACCCTGCCGTGCCCGGTGGGTGATACCTTCGCCGATCACGTCTTACCGGGCTGTACATTGCGATCTCCCCGTGGGTCGTCGGGTTCAACGGCTTGACGACCTTGACGGTCAACAACCTCGTCTGCGGTATCGCCCTGGCGATGCCGGCCTTCGGGTTCGCCTCGGTGTACGGCCGCACTCACGGCATCGTCTGGGCTGCTCCGCTGATCGGCCTGTGGATGATCCTCGCCCCGTGGGTCGTCAGCGGGAACGTCGATACCACATCGACGATCTGGAACAACGTCGTCACAGGCGTGCTCGCGCTGCTGCTCGGGCTGGGGTCGATGTTCCTCGGGATGAGCCGGACCGGACGACTCACCGGCGAGACACCTCCCGCACGCGCGACTCGAACCCACCGGCCCTCCGCAGTCACACCGGAACCACCCATCCAGGGATGAGCTCGTGTCCGCCCCGGGCGCGATGACGGGCGGGGGGTTGTTTACAGGCTGTCGGTTCGGTGGCCATCCTGGAAGGGTGGAGATCCCGATGGGTGCTCACGCTCCGGTGTTCGACAGCGCCGACCTCGACGAGGTGCGGGCGTTCCTCGACGACGCCTATCCGGGTGTGCGGTTCGGCCGAGGTGGGGCGGGACTGCCGATGGCGCGGGTCCGGCGCGATGTGCTCGGTTCGACGCGGGTGGACCGGCTGGAGTTGAGATTCGACCTGCCCTTCACCGCCGACCGGTCGGGCGAGTTGTGTGTGGCCGGTGTGCGCCGCGGCGCGATCGACCTCAGCGGCGGTACGGCCGGAGCCGATTCCCTGGCTGCTGGAAGCAGTGGACTGCTGACTGCAGTGGACCATTCGTATGCGGGGGTAATGCGCGCCGGCTGTTATGACGTAGTGGTGCTCGACGCCGGGGCGCTGGACCGGCTGGCCGGCACCGAGGACGGGACACCGGTGCGGGTGACCGGTGCCCGGCCGGTGACCCCGGCGGCGGGTCACCACCTGAGCGCGGTCATCACTCACCTGCGTGACCTCGCTGCCGATCCCTCCATGGTGTGTACGCCGTTGGTGGCCGCGACCGCTACGGACTACCTGGCCGCGACGGTGCTGAAGACCCTGCCCACCACGGCCTCGCCGGTGCCCGGGGCGGCCGATCGCGACGCGCACCCCCGCACGGTGCGTCGTGCCATGGCCTATCTGGAATCGCACCTGCACGACCGTGTCACCCTCGCCGCGGTCGCCGCAGCGGCCTACGTGACCCCGCGAGCTCTGCAGATGGCCTTCCGTGCCCACCTCGACACCACCCCGCTGGAATACCTGCGTCGGCGGCGGCTGGCCGGCGCCCACGAACAGCTGACGGCCGCGGTCCCCGGCGACGGACAGACCGTCACCTCCATCGCCCGCCGCTGGGGTTTCACCCACCCGGGACGTTTCGCCGCCGCCTACCGCCGCCACTACCACCGCAGCCCGGCACAGGATCTGCGCGCCTGAACCGTGGGCAGTCCGGTCGGGTTGCGGCGACGCCGAGGGTGACGCTGATGAATGCGCAGTGGCGCTCGGCAGACCGGGTGTCTCGCCGTCCTTCCGCGGCTCTGCGAGATCTGAGGACCGATCTGCTTCACAGCAGCCGCTGACAGAATGTGTCGTGTGAGCCGGTTCCGACTCTTGAGTTGAGTCGGTCAGTCCTGCTCGAACAAGTGGTCGTAGCCGATTGCGAAGGTGTAGTCGCAGGGATCGACTACCACCTGGAGCCGGTCACCGATCCGCGGAAGCGGGAGCACGGCCGGTACCTCGCAGTCCGCCGTGAACGTATCGAAACCCGGCCCACTGATACGGACCCGGAGTTCGGCAACATCCGGATTCTCGGCGCCCTTGCGTATCCGGACCGCGATGATCTCCGCCGTGGAAATAACCCCGACGGCCCGGAACCACTTCGCGTTGCGTCGCTGCCCGTAGGTGGTCACCGCAATGGCGACGCCGAGCGGGAAAGTGATGATCGCCGGGCACAACCCATTCCACAGTGAATCACTGGTCAACCCGAGCACAGGCCCCGACAACATCAGACCGGTCGCGATCGAATAGGTGATCACCTGGGCAACGGGTCCGATGAGTTCGACTTGCCTCGGCTCTCTGTCGCTACCGGACACTTCAACATCATAGTGACGGAAACGCGCCAGATGGAGGATTCCGCCCCGCACCGGTCGCCCGAGTTCGCGATCAGCATGATGCCGGCCGCCGGAATGGTCCCCAGGTGCTCAGGGTCGCGGTCAAGGCGTTGAGCAAGCGAACGAGGTCCTGCTCCAACCGGATCGTGGGTTACTCGATCGATTCACGGATGAAGGCCCGCCTCGCGGTCGATGCCCTGTCCTCCGCCGCGGCCAGGCGCAGCGCAGCCGGCGACCAGGTCGCCGGCTGCGTCGTCCACAGCGGCCGTGGTCGAGTTATGAACCGGCGGACGACGAGGCACTCCGGCGAGTACGCGGACAAGGCGGTCACGAACGCTCTGCCGCGTGCCGCCCGGCGATCCGCCCCGGCCATGGACCGCGCCGGCCTGAAAATGGATACACCCGGCCTGCTGATCTCCGAACCACGCGATGTCGCCGCACAGGGGCTGGCGAATCTCGCCAACGGCCCCGTGGTGGTGGTGAAGCAGTTCGAGCCGGCTGCCGACCTCGGTGGTGAACGCATGCGCGAGCACCCTGATCAATATCGTCAGAATATGACATTACGGCAGAAGCTGCCCACTGTCGGTCGGAAGACGACGGCGTTCCCGGGCAGCGGAATACTGCGCGGTGAACCGGTCCGGTGCCTGCTTTCATGCCACCGTACCGCCGGTGTCGGATCGTGATGCAGCGAGATCGGTGCGAGGCCGAGAGGCCGAGAGGCGATGCGAACGAGAGGTTGACGGATGAACCACGAGGAGTCACTCGCCGGACTGGCGGCGCGGGTCCAGCGGCTGGAGGACGAACTGGCCATCATCAGGAAGTTGACGGCCTACGGGCCGCTGGTTGATGCGGGGGAGGCCGAGGCAGTGGCGGCGCTGTGGACCGAGGACGGGGAATACGATGTCGAGGGGTGGCGGATGGTCGGCCGCGCCGACCTTCGGGCGATGGTCCGGTCCGAGGCACACCAGGACATCATCACCGGCGGCAGCACTCACTTCTTCGGTCCAGCCCATATCGAGCGTATCGACGGCGACGACGCCACCGCGGTATGCGAATCGATCCTGGTCCGCAACGAGGACGGCAAATTCTATATCTGGCGCGCCGGCGCACATCGGATCGAGTTGCGCCGGACCGGCGACGGCTGGTGCGTCACCCGTCGGGTCACCCGGCCGCTGGACGGTAGTGCCGAAGGGCGGCAGCTCTTGACCGGGATGCCGGCCGCGCCCACCGTCCCCGATCGGCATGAGCGGTGACAGCTTTGCGAATCGGCATCAACACTCCCGTGGTGACCCGTTTCCCCGGCGCCCACCGACCGTGGGAGCGTGCGGCGGGCATCGGCGAACTCGCCCGGATCGCGGTCGCCGCGGACCGTGCGGGATTCGACCATCTCACATGTAGCGAACATGTGGCCGTTCCGGCCTCGGTGGCCGAGGCGCGTGGTGGGACCTACTGGGACCCACTGGCCACCCTGGGTTTCCTGGCGGCGCGCACCGAGCGGATACGGCTGGCCACCCAGGTACTGGTGCTCGGCTACCACCACCCCCTGGAGATTGCGAAACGGTACGGCACCCTGGATGCCGTCAGCGGTGGCCGGTTGGTCCTCGGGTTGGGAGTCGGCTCGCTCCGTGAGGAATTCGAGCTGCTCGGCGCCCCGTTCACCGACCGGGGCGCCCGCGCCGACGATGCCCTGCGCGCGCTGCGCGCCGCCCTGTCCGATCGCACACCGCGGTATCACGGCACTTACTACGAGTTCTCGGACATGATCGTCGACCCACACGCGGTGCAGCCGCGGGTCCCGTTGTGGATCGGCGGTCGCACGCCGCGCTCGCTGCGCCGGGCCTGCGATCTGGCGGACGGCTGGGTTCCGTTCGGATTGGACCTCGACGAGCTGGGCACGCTGCTCGGCCGGCATTCACTGACCTCGGGATTCGATGTTGTCCTGTCCGCGGGAAACATGGATCCGCTCGGCGATGCCGACGGGACGCGGAAAACCCTCGAGCGGCTGGTACGGGCAGGCGCGACAATCATCGGTGCCGGAATCGAGGCGACCTCGGCCGATCACTACTGCGAGCAGCTCGGTGCCCTTGCCGAGATCCGTACTCGGGAATTCGCCGACTCCGAAGGCGACTGACGGCGGTTCCGTTCCGGCGGCCCGGGTTGTTCGTCTTCCGGACGCGGCTGTCGCGCCGCGCCCGGCCTGGGTAATAGCCTGTACCCGAGCGTTGTCCGCTGTCCATGGCCAATCAATACCTCGATACGCGGAGCCGCGCGGTCCCATGGCGGTCGCCGGAACGGGCCGCGGTGCCCGCTGCCCCACGGGCGCGAACACTCTTCCATCGGGCGAACTCGGTGATCTCTTTCTACGTGCGGGTGCCAGGCGGCTGGGATATCGAATACGGTACCGGCGGCGAGCTTGTCGACGAGGCGTACTACACGGCCGAGGAGATCACCGCCGACAGCTACTGGGTCACGAATGGATGTGGGCCCGGGAGATGAAGGAATCGCAGCGGGACGCGGCAGCCCGGGAATCCGGCGGGCAAGAACCGCGACGAGCCTGAGCGCAGTGGCAATACCCCGCACCGCGCAGTGCGGGACAGCGCACACGTATCCCAGGTGCGGTTGTGCAGAGCGAGCTCAACAGTCGGACGAACGACTCGGCCGCCAGGTCTTCACGCCGATAACGGCCGTACAACTCGAACCGAAGGACCGCTGGGTGGGAACAGGCGCTGGATCCGCGCCGCGGGGCCCTTAATTTGGCTTCGAACACAGGTACCTCGACGAGGGAAGTGAATGTGGTGACAACCCAGGACAGCGATTTCGATGCCGTCGTCGTCGGTGCCGGGATCTCCGGCCTGTACGCGGTGTACAAGTTCCGTCAACGCGGTATGCGCGTACACGGCTTCGAATCCGCCGAGGGAGTGGGCGGCACCTGGTATCACAATCGGTACCCGGGGGCACGGTGCGATGTCGAGAGCATCGACTATTCCTACTCGTTCGACGAGGAATTGCAGCAGGAATGGACCTGGACCGAACGGTTCGCCACCCAAGAGGAGGTTCTTCGCTACCTCGAGCACGTCGCCGACCGCCACGATCTGCGGTCGGCCTACGATTTCCTGACCCGGGTGATCTCGGCCGTATACGACGAAGAGGCCGGCCGGTGGACCGTGACCACCGATACCGGGAAGACCGTCACCGCCAGGTTCTGCATTCTGGCAACGGGCGTACTCTCGGCCACCAACAAACCGGACATCCCAGGCCGCGATATGTTTATAGGCGAGACCTACCACACCGGTGAATGGCCGCACGAGCCCGTCGATTTCACCGGAAAACGAGTGGGTGTGATCGGCACGGGATCCTCCGGTATCCAAGCCATTCCGATCATTGCCGAAGACGCCGCTCAGGTCTTCGTATTCCAGCGCAGCCCCAATTATTCGATTCCCGCGGGCAATCGACGATTGACCGAAGACTTCGTCGCCCAGGTGAAGGCCGATTATGCCGAGCGGCGCAGGTTGTCCCGGCTCAGCGGCGGGGGCACGCCGAACAGTCCGCACCCCAAAGGCGCCCTGGAGGTCGACGAGGCCGAGCGCACCCGGGTGTACGACGAATGGTGGCGGCGCGGAGGATATCTTTTCACCAAAGCGTTCCCGGACCAGATGGTGAGCAAGGCGGCCAACGATACCGCGCGGGAATACGTCGAAGCGAAGATCCGGGAAATGGTGGACGACCCTGAGGTCGCCGATCAACTGATTCCGACCGATCACCCCATCGGCACCAAGCGGATCGTCACCGATACGGGCTACTTCCAGACCTACAACCGCGACAACGTCACGCTGGTCAACCTGCGGCGTACGCCGATCACCCGGATCACCGAGTCCGGTGTGCGGACCGGCGATGCGTCCTACGATCTGGACATCCTCGTCTTCGCCACAGGTTTCGACGCGATGACCGGTTCGCTGTCGCGGATCGATATCCGGGGCCGGGACGGCCGGGAACTGACGGCCGAATGGTCGGCGGGGCCACGTACCTATCTCGGGCTGGCCGTCGACGGATTCCCGAATATGTTCATTCTGGCGGGCCCCGGCAGCCCCAGCGTGCTCGCGAACATGGTGCTGATGGCCGAGCAGCACGTGGATTGGATCGCGGGCTGTATGGATCACCTGGACTCCCATGACATCGCCACGATCGAGGCGACCCGGGAAGCGGCCGACGAATGGGTGACCGAATGCAATGCCAAGGCCGCGGGGACGCTGTTCCCGAGCGCCAATTCCTGGTATATGGGCGCGAATATCCCCGGCAAACCACGCGTATTCATGCCCTATATCGGCGGCTTCGGAAGCTACAACAGTATCTGCGCGGAAGTGGCGGCGGCCGGATACAAGGGTTTCGCGCTCGACGGCCGGGCCGCGGCACCGGGCACCTGAACGGACTGCCCGAATGTCACGGCGCGAGCGCGCCTTCCGTACGACGAAGAGTGAGGACGTGGTCGAGATGGGCGGACAACGAAGGTCCGACCTGCATCCGGATGTCGAGGCGATGCTGGCGGCGCTGGAATCGTTTCCGGATGTCACCCAGCACACGGCGGCGGAGCTACGCGAGATCATCGCGTCGCGTCGTGCACCGTTGACGCGCGAACCGCAGCTGCGGATCGCGCAGGACCGATCGATCGACGGTCCGGGCGGGGAACTGGCCGTTCGCGTCTACGTACCGCACGGTGAGGGCCCGGCGCGTCCGGTGGTGGTATTCGCGCACGGCGGTGGGTTCGTCTTCTGCGATCTCGACAGTCACGACGAGTTCTGCCGGTCGATGGCCCAGGCAGTCGACGTCGTGGTCGTCTCGGTCGACTACCGGCGCGCGCCCGAGCATCCCGGACCGGCGGCGTTGGAGGATATGTACGCCGCGGTGTGCTGGACCGCCGACCACGCCGCGGAGTTCGGCGCAGACCCGGAACGGCTGATGGTCGCCGGCGACAGCGCCGGAGGAAATCTCGCGGCGACGGTGAGCCTGGCCGCCCGGGATCGGGGTGGCCCGGCGATCGCGGCGCAGGTTCTGCTCTACCCGGTGATCGACGACGATTTCACCACCGAGTCGTATCGGCTCTACGGAGAGCACTACTACAACACCACGAAGGCCATGCGCTGGTACTGGCAGCAGTACGCCCCGCACGGAACCGACAGCCCGTATCTGGTCCCGACCCGCGCCGAATCACTGGCCGGGCTGCCCCGGGCGATCGTCGCCACCGCCGAACTCGATCCGCCCTGCTCGGCCGGTGACGATTACGCCCGGCGGCTGGCGGCGGCCGGGGTTCCGGTCGTCACACACCGTTTCGACGGGCTTTTCCACGGTTTCCTGACCTTCCCGTCGCTGTCGCTCACCGGACCCGCCCGCGAAAAGCTGTGGCAGATGATGCGGGACGTCCTGGCGGCGACCGCGGGCTCCGAAGCTCCGGCGGCGGCCGAAGCGAGTGCGGCAGGGTGAGGGCCGCCCGACGGCACACACCGCAGTGGAACCGGACCCAGCGAGCACGGAGAGGAATATGACGCAGCGATTGGCGGGCCGGACCGCTCTGGTGACGGGAAGCAGCCGGGGAATAGGCCGCGCGATCGCCCAGCGGCTGTCAGCCGAAGGCGCGACCGTCGTTGTCACCGCCCGGTCGGCGGCGACCCCGACTCCGTCCATCCGCGACGGCGCGACCCATTGGTTGTCCGGTTCGCTGGGCGAGACCGTGGCGGCCATCGAGAACGCCGGTGGGAAGGCGATCGCGGTCCCCGCCGACCTCGAGGATGCCGAGCAGCGCGCCGGGTTGGTCGACAGAGCCGTCGAAGCCGTCGGTGCTCTCGACATTCTTGTCAACAATGCGGGTTTCGCCGATTACAGCTCGATCGCCGAGATGAGCGACACCACCTTCGATCGCACGATCGAGCACTATCTGAAAGTTCCGTTCGTTCTCAGTCGGGCCGCGATCCCATACATGCGTGAACGCGGTAGTGGCTGGATCGTCAATATCGGGTCCTCGACCGGGCTCGACCCCCTCCGGCCCTTCCGTGAGTACAACAAGACCTCCGGCGATGTCGTCTACGCCTCCGCCAAGGCCGGTCTGCACCGGTTCACCCAGGGACTGGCCGCCGAATTGCTCGACGACGGTATCGCCGTCAACTCGGTGGGACCCTCGACGGCCATCATGACGCCGGGAGCGGCGGCGCTGCTCCCGGACGGCTACGACACCGAACCGGTCGAGTACCTCGCGCAGACGGTCCTGGAGATGTCGACGGCGCCGGCGACCGAGCGCACCGGTCTGGTGGCTTTCAGTCTGCACTATCCGTACGTGACGAACACGCCCGTCATGTCCCTCGACGGGCGCACCGAACTGCCGCGACGCGAGCCGCCGGCCTGGGCGAACCCGAACATCCGGCCGGAGGGGATCTGATGACCCTCACCGCGAGGCAACGGTTCGCGCGGGGGACCGCGGTGGTCACCGGTGCCGCCGCGGGGATCGGTAGGGGGCTCGCCCAGCGGCTCGGCGAGTTCGGGATGCTCGTTGTCGTCGCCGATATCGACAGCGCGCGCGGCCGAGGTCGCGGGCGGGATCGTCGAGGCCGGGGGCCGTGCCGAGGGGTTCGGGGTCGACGTCGCCGACGCCGCCCAGGTCGAGGTGCTGGCCGCGACCGCCTTCGAGCGTCACGGCAGTGTGGAACTACTGATCAACGATGCGGGCATCGAATCGGCCGGTCTGCTCTGGGAGATCGACCCGCAGCGGTGGCAACGGGTGATGCAGATCAACGTCGATGGCGTCTTCCATTGCGTGAAATCGTTCGTGTCGCGGATAGGTGCTGCATCGCAGCATCGATCGCGCGGTCCGCGAACACGAACTACTCGAATCGAGAATCGAGCTGCCGAGCGGCGACGCGATACCGCGACTCCACTGACGGTACCGGCGCGGCCCGGGAGACGATGTGCCGCTCACCGGGAACCTACCCGGGCGGGTAGCCGCGCCGGTGGCAGGCTCGGTACTCATGAGTACCCCAGTCGATACCCGAACGACCCCTGAATTGCGTGAACTGCCGACGGAGCGCGGCACCCTGCGGTACCGCGAGGCCGGGGACGGGCCGCCCCTGCTCCTACTGCACGGGTCCGGGCCGGGCGTCACCGGGTGGCGCAACTTCGGCGGCAACTTCGCCACCTTCGCCGAGCACTATCGGACGCTGGTCCTGGAACTGCCCGGATTCGGTGTCAGCGACGATTTCGGTGCGGTGCACCCGATGATGTCTGCCCAGCGGGCCGTTGTCGCGTTTCTCGACGGGCTCGGGCTCGACCGGGTTCGCATCATCGGTAACTCGATGGGCGGTTTCGTGGCCACCGATTTCGCGCTCGCCGCTCCGGAACGGGTCGAGCGACTCGTCACCATCGGGGGCATCGGTACGCCGGTGCTCAGCCCGCAGCCGGGGGAGGGGATCATCCGGCTCAGCGAGTTCGTCGACAATCCCACTCGGGAATCGCTGGTGGCGTGGCTGCGCTCGATGGTGTTCGACCAGGCGCTGGTCACCGAGGAACTGATCGAACAGCGCTGGCAACAGGCCACCGATCCCGAGACACTGGAGAACTCGCGCCGCATGTACAGCAGCGCGGCGCTGGCGCGGATGGCCGCGGCCGCGCGCAGTGCGGACACCACACCGACCTGGGCCAAACTGGGCGGGCTCGCGGTGCCGACCCTTGTCACCTGGGGACGCGACGACCGGGTCAGCCCCGTCGATATGGCGTTGCTTCCGATGCGCACCCTCCGGAACGGAGAGGTGCACATCTTCCCCAACTGCGGTCACTGGGTGATGATCGAGCAGAAGGAAGCCTGGGAAGCTGTGGTTCTAGCCTTCCTCCGCCGCTGACCCGGACTCCGGCCCCGGATCGATCACCGGCGCCGGAATCGCGCAGAAGCTGTGGCAGATACGGTCTTTCACGATCTGCTGCGGGCATTCCGGATCGAACCACTGGTCGACCAGCGCCCAGTGCACAGGATGGTTCATATAGGGCCCGAGCAAGCCGTCGAGATCGGTGAACTCCTGCTCCCAGACATGGGTCCACTGCGCGGTACCCGCAGCGTGATCGACGCGGCTGAGTTGCCATGCCCGGATCGCCGGGATGTGCCGAGGCATCTGGAGCGTGGCATGCTCGAACCGCGCGATCTCCGCGGGCGAAGCCGCATCATCCACCCGCAGGAGCAGGGTCCGGTAGACCGTGGTCGGCCCCGAGGAGCGGCGGCGACCGGACCGGCCGTCGCCGGTGTACTCGACGGAGTCGATATGTTCGATCGCGGGCGCGGCCATGGCCACGTCGACGGTATCGCGGTGGGACAGCCAGTCGGATTTCGACGCGAACCGGAAATGCGCGAGAAGGTCGCCACCGTTGCGGACGCCCGGAAGGGTCCGGGCGACCAGGGGCTGCCGGACGCCCGCCGCTTCGGCGGCCGCAGTGATGCGTTTGACGGTCATATCCGTGGTCATCTCGTCGGCGGGGTCACCGAGGCGCAACAGACATGTCACCCTATACATCGCACAGTCCTTCCACATCCTCGGCATGACCCGCCATGGACCGCGTTCGTTCGACGATCATCGGCGCCATCGATTCCCACCACCGGGCGGGTTCGGGATCGTGCCGGGCGCTGACGGCCGCTGCCCACCATGACTTGGGGCCCGGCACCGTCCATGTGGCGGTCACGGTGTTCGTCTCACCGTCGATCCAGGCCGGCGGGCTCACCAGAATCCGATCGAGTGTCAGCCCCCGTTCCCGTGCCTGTGGTGCGTAGGCACTGAGATACGCCTCGATAAAGGTACGTGCGCTGCCGGGTCTGAGTACGATCCGATCGATGATGTAGATGGTTCGGTCGTCCATCATCCGAACGTAGGCGCTACCGTCCGGGGCGGTATCGGCGTCTCCCGGTGGCCGGGAACGGCAACGGTATTTTGCGGCGGAGATAGAACTGGTACGGCGGTGCCTGCCCGGATTCCGTAGCACCGGGCCCGGTACGCCGTGCGCTGCGGGCATCGTGCGGTCGGGCAGCCGTGCAGTTACCCGACCGGCCACGACGGGACCAACAGCCGGGTGGTACTGGGAGGGGTGAGCGACGCCTCCCGTTCAATGGAAACGTGGCGCGGAACGCCAGTTCTTACGGCCTACCTTTACGTCCACTTGGTGCGCTGATCGGAAGTGGAGTCCGGAACAGATGGTGAAGAAAATGCCCCCGCTCGTACCTGCCCACGACACGATCGTCGATCTTCTCGTCATCGGTTCCGGCACAGGTATGGCTGCTGCGCTCGCTGCTCACGAGCTGGGATTGTCGGTGGTGATCGCCGAGAAGACCGCGTATGTCGGCGGCTCGACCGCGCGTTCGGGCGGTGCGTTCTGGATTCCCGGGAGCTCGATTCTGCCGGAGTCGCATGAGGAGGCAGTGGCGGAAGCCGAAACCTACCTCCGGGCCGTGGTCGGAGATTCGGCCCCGTCCGCGCGTGGCACGGCATTCCTGACCGAGGGCGCGGAGACCGTCGCGATGTTGGAGCGGACGACTCCCCTGCGATTCTTCTGGGCCGAGGGCTACTCCGACTACCACCCCGAGGCGCCCGGCGGCCGTGCCGAGGGCCGCACCTGCGAATGCCGCCCGTTCGATGCTTCGGTCCTGGGGGCCCAGCGGCCGAGACTGCGGCCGGGCGTGATGGAGGCTCCGGTACCGATGCCGGTGACAGGGGCGGACTACAAGTGGATGAACCTGGTGGCACGCAAGCCGCTGAAAGCCCTGCCGCGGATCGTGCGACGCGCGGCGCTCGGGATCGGTGGAATGCTCATCGGACGGGAGTACCTGGCCGGCGGTCAGGCACTCGCGGCGGGATTGTTCGCGGGTGTGCTGCGCGCGGGTATCCCGGTGTGGACCGAGACGAGTCTGGTGCGGCTGGTACACGATGCGGACCGGGTGTCGGGCGCCGTGCTGCGCCAGGGCGACCGTGAGGTCACCGTGCGGGCCCGCCGCGGCGTGGTGCTCGCGGCCGGCGGCTTCGACCACGATATCGCCGCCCGGCACAAGTACCAGTCCCCGGCGCTCGTCCCGCACGCCAGCCTCGGATCGGAGGGGAATACCGGCGACGCCATCGAAGCGGCCAAGGAACTCGGTGCCGGCACCGTGTCCATGGATCAGGCCTGGTGGTTTCCCGCCTTCGCGCCGCTGCCCGAGGCCGCACCGGCGGTGATGCTCGCCGAACGTTCCCTTCCTGGCTCGTTCATCATCGACCAGACGGGCCGCCGGTTCATCAACGAGTCGATCGACTATATGACTTTCGGCCAGGAGGTTCTGGCCCGGGAACGGGCGGGCGAACCGATCACCGAGATGTGGCTCGTGTTCGACCAGCGTTACCGGAACAGCTACATTCTCGCCGGCAGCTACTTCCCCCGGCAGCCGATACCCGAAGCCTGGTACGACGCGGGTATCGCGCACCGCGCCGACGATCCCGCCGCGCTGGCGCAGGCCATCGGCGTGCCGGTGGATACGTTCACCGGCACGTTCGCCCGCTTCAACGACTACGCCGAACGCGGAGTGGATCCGGAATTCGAGCGCGGCGCAAGTGCTTACGACCGCTACTACGGCGATCCCACGGTGGCTCCGAATCCGAACCTGGCCGCCTTGGACAAGGCGCCGTACTACGCGGTGAAGATGATCCTCAGCGACCTCGGCACCTGCGGCGGGGTCGTCGCCGACGAGCACGCCCGGGTGCTGCGGGAGGACGGAAGCCTCATCGAGGGTTTATATGCCATCGGCAATACGGCAGGCAATGCGTTCGGTGCGACCTACCCCGGCGCCGGCGCCACCATCGGGCAGGGCCTGGTCTACGGCTGTATCGCCGCCCGGCACGCCGCGGCATATGATGCGGCCGAGGCCGGGGCTCCGGTGTCCAGCGAGTAGCGCCGCGGCCGGCGCGCAGCCGGCGCCCGTCCCGACAACGGCGCTGACCTTCGAGGCCGGTCGGGACGCCACCGAAGCGCTGTTCGCGCGCATCGCCGTCGTCCGACGGCACTGTTCTGTGGTTCTGGTGCGAGGTGACCCTGTCCACCGAGGCAATCCTCG
>NZ_JBKOOL010000151.1:0-14395 GCF_046764065.1 Nocardia sp. NPDC002869 | reverse complement strand
CACGGTGCGCCCGCCCACCGACGACGAAGGAGTCCGACATGTGTGAGTGCTGTTGCCGAAGCACCCGCGGCCCACCCCCTACTCGCCCGAGGAAGTATTCGCCATGCGCTCCGCGCCCATGACCCGCTCACCGTTCCGCAACCACGACTACCTTCGCCTTTTCACCGCCCAGGTGACCGGCCTGTTCGGCACCGGATTGACCACCGTCGCACTGGGATTGCTCGCCTACGAGCTCGCCGGGGCGGCCGCTGCCGCCGTCCTCGGCGCCGCCCTGACCATCAAGATGGTGGTCTACGTGACGGTCGCTCCGATCGTGGGCGCCTATGCCGACCGTCTCCCTCGCCGACTGTTCCTGGTGGCACTGCATCTGATCCGCGCCGCCGTCGTGCTCGCATTGCCGTTCATCGATCAGATCTGGCAGATCTATGTGCTGATCGCCGTACTGCAAACCGCTTCCGCCGCCTACACTCCGACCTATCAGGCGGTCATTCCCGACCTCCTGCCCGATGAGCGCGAATACACCCGAGCCCTGTCGGCGGCCCAGCTGGCCGCGACCATGGAGACACTGCTGAGTCCGATGCTGGCCGCCGTCGCGCTGACCGTGCTGAGCTTCCACTGGTTGTTCGTCGGCACCGCGATGGGCTTCGCCGTCTCGGCCGCGCTGGTGATCACCACCCGTATCCCGAACGTGACCGCGGCGACCGAGGGATCTTTCCGTGAACGGATCACGGTCGGACTGCGCATCTTCGCGGGCACACCGCGACTGCGCGGCCTGCTCGGGCTGAATCTCGTGGTCGCGGCCGCCGGGTCCGTGGTGATGGTCAATACGGTCAACTACGTCCGCGACGTCCTCGGTGGCACCCAGTCCGGCGTCGCGCTGTTACTGGCGGCCAACGGCTTCGGGACCATGCTCGTCGCCCTGTCGCTTCCCCGAGTCCTCGATCGCCTCGGCGCCCGACCGGTCATGCTGACCGGCGCGGTCGGCCTGCTCGCCGCACTCGGATCGGCCATCGCCCTGTCGTTCGCCGGCTCCGGTGACTGGCGTGGGGCCGCCGCCATCGCGGTGTGGGCCGGCATCGGTGCGGGCACCGCGGCGATACTGACACCCACCGGACAGGTGCTGCGCCGCTCCTCCCGGCCGGCCGACCGTCCCGCGCTGTTCGCGGCCCAGTTCTCGCTCTCGCACATGGCGTGGCTGCTCACCTACCCCATCGCGGGGTGGCTCACCACCGCTGCCGGTTTCACCACGACCTGGGGGGTTCTCGCCGTCCTCGGTGCCACCGGATTCGCTGCGGCACTGCGGTTGTGGCCCCGTCACGATCCGGAGGCCCTGACCCACCTGCACGAGGTCGGCACCATCGACCCGGCGCGACTCGGCGACGCCGTACTGGTATTTGGAGTCGTTCGCGTGGACCGGTGCGGCGCGGGGTGTGTTCGGCACCAGTGCCGAGGAAGCTGCGGCGACCCGGGAGCTGGCCTTCAATCAGGGCTTCTACAACTTGTTCCTGGCGGTCATCGCGGCGGTGGGGATCGTGGTGGCGGCAGCCGGGGATCGAGGTATCGGGATGGCGTTGATCTTCGCCGGTACCGGGGCGATGCTGGGCGCCGCGCTGGTACTGCTGCTCTCGTCGCCGGACAAGCGCGCGTCGGCGGTCAAGCAGGGGGCGGCGCCGCTGGTGACCGTTGCGCTCGGGGTGATCTGGGCACTCTTCGGTTGAGCGGACGGTCCCGGCGGGTCACGAATGCTGCGCGGAGCCGGCCTGCTCCAGTAGCCGGCTGAGGATTTCCAGCCGGTTTTCGCGTAGACCCGGGCGCAACCGTTGGCCCCGTTCGAGAGTGGCCAGGCCGTGCAGTGCGCTCCAGCCGGTTTCGGTGAAGGTTTCCACGTCGTGGTCGCCGGCGAAGGGGGCCAGGGCGGCGACCAGTTCTGCGAACGCGTCGCGTAGGACCTGGGTGGCCTCGGGGCCGAACTTCAGATCGGTGGACATGGCGAACATGGCGTCGTAGACGGCGGGATGCTCGGTGGCGAATTCGATGTAGGCGCGGGCGAGGGCCGCCAGCGCGTCTGCCTCTGTCTCGGCGGTGGTCCGGGCGCGGTGCAGGGCCGTGGCGAGTTCGGCGATGCCGTCCTCGGCGACCGCCGTGACGATGGCGCGTTTGCCGGCGAAATGGCTGTAGAGGACGGGTTGGCTGTATTCGATCCGGTCGGCCAGCTTGCGGACGGTCACCGCGTCCCAGCCCTCGGTCTCCGCCAGTTCGCGCGCGGTATCGATGATCAGCCGGTGGCGTTCCGCCCGCTCCCGCTCCCGTCTTTTCTGAATACTCATGCTCGAAACTCTAGCATCGCTAGACAGGAGGATGAGACTGGGTTAGTGTTGCTCCATCACATAGCGCTGCTAGAATTTGGAGCAAGAATGATCACCACTCGACGTCTCGCCACCGCACTGTCGCTGACCGGGGCGGCGTTCATCCTCTACATCGGGATCAGCTACCTGATCGCTCCCGAGTCGATCGCCACCGGGTTCGGGCTGCCCGAGTGGCCGACCGGTGACGCCGCGGCATTCATGAATCTGAAGGGGGTGCGCGATACGGTCAGCGGGATCCTCATCCTCGCGTTGCTGGCGCTCGGGCAGCGTTTCGCGCTGGGGGTCGTCATGCTCGTCGTGGCGCTGATCCCGATCGGCGATATGGCCACCGTGCTGGCCTACGACGGTTCCACGGCAACCGCCTTCGGAGTCCACGGCCTCACCGCACTGCTCGTGGGCCTCACCGGGTTGCTGCTCGTCCGCGAGTCCACTGCGTCCGCCCCCGTTCCCGCGTAACTGCCGAGCACCGGCCATCACCAGCTGAAATCCGCAATACTCAGGAGCCTGTCATGTCTGTGTCCATTCAGATCCTCGCCGCCGTCGCGGTTCTCGCCAATGCCGTCGTCTACGGCACCGATATCTTGGGTGCGCTGGTCATGCGGTCGGTCTATCGCCGGCTCGACGACGCCACCATGACGCTCAGTGCGGGCTGGGGACATTACTACGCGGATTCGCGTCTGCCGCCGGTCGGCGTCACCGGAGTGGTGGCGGCGCTGGGGGCCGCGGTCGTCGCCGCCCTGGCCGGGGCTGTCGGTGCCGCTGTTTCGGCGGGGCTGTCGGTGCTCGCCCTCGTGGTGTGGCTCGTCCTCTATGCGCGGATCGCCAAGCCGATCAATACGGCACAGAAGGCCGCCGCTCGATCCGGCGTGATTCCGCCGAATGCTCGTGCGCTGCAGGAGCGGTGGGACAGCATTCTCTACCCCCGGGTGATCCTGCAGGCCCTCGCGCTGGTCGCGTTGCTCGTCACCTTGGTCATTGCTTGAGTGCGATGTTTCCGGCCGGCCGGGTGGGACGAATGTCCGCCCGGCCAACCGCGTTTGTCGGCGGAGCCGGCCGGAGCGGTCATCCGCCGGCCGGCTCGATGCCCTCGGGTGCCGGCTCGACGAATTCCCGCATCGGAATCTCCAGTGCGGTGCACAGTGCGTGGAGCTGCTGCATATCCGGCGAGCGCTCGCCGTTCTCGAATCGAGATTCGGCCACGAAAGACCTTTTCGAAGGCACGTCAATACCCCTTCCCGGGGTTCCGGCCGCTGTCCCTTTCTCGCCGGCTTGCCGTACCGAACTCATGAAGCCGGAGTCAGAGCACGATGACATTCTTGCCGCGGGTATGGCCCGACTGGCCCGCGGCGAAGGCATCGGCGACTTCCTCCAGGGAGAAGGTCGCCGCGACCGGGACCACGAGGTCGCCCTTGGCGGCAAGGTCGGCCAGGCGCTGGGTCTGGGTGCCGTCGGGGCGAACCCAGACGGCGTGGCCGCCGTGTTCGGTCACCGAGCCGTCGGCGATCGAGGCATGGCGCCCGTTCTTCGCCAGAACGGCCAGGGTGGTGTCGAGCTGGCCGCCGACGAAATCGGCCACCGCCTGCACGCCGTCCGGGGCGAGTTCGCGGATGCGTTCGACCACGCCTTCCCCGTAGGCCACCGGTTCGGCGCCGAGTTCGCGCAGGAAATCGTGGTTACGTTCGGAGGCGGTACCCAGGACGCGGGCGCCACGCGCCCGGGCGATCTGGATGCCCAGGCTGCCCACCCCGCCGGCCGCGGCGTGGATGAGCACGGTGTCCTCGGCGGTCACCTGGAGAAGATCGAGGGTGCGCAGGGCGGTACCGCCGGCCAGAGGTAGCGCGCCGGCCTGCTCCCAGGGCAGATCCGCCGGTTTGCGGGCCACGCGCGCCGCCGGGACGGCGACCAGTTCGGCGAAGGTGCCGTCCTTGAGGACGTCTTTGCGGGCGTAGGCCAGTACTTCGTCACCGACCTCGAATTCCGGGGTATCCATGCCCTTGTCGACCACGATTCCGGCGACGTCCCAGCCCGGGATCACCGGGAAGGTCGCATCGATCAGACCGTCCAGCGCACCCGACATCAGTTTCCAGTCGACCGGATTCACTCCGGCCGCGCGCACCTCGATCAGTACCGAACCCGGGAAAACTTTGGGTTTCGGCAGGTCACGCACCTGGATATCACTGTTGTCGGTGGTGTAGCGGTCGTAGGTCGCTGCGCGCATAGTCCAGTCCTAACGGTTGCGGTCGTCATTGCGTGCAACGACGCGCCGCAAGCGATATTTCGGAATCCGTACGGCGGTGGCCGACCGGTGCGGAGGGTCCGCCGAGCCGGGCGACACTGACCGGACTCGGGGACTTCCCGCTCAGCCCGTGGCCACGGACCGGGGGCTGGTGCGGTTCAGGATGGCGGTCAGCTCGTTGTTGAAATGGTCGATCCGCTCGATATTGCCCAGGTGGCCGGTGGGCCAGACCTGGTAATCGGGCCGGTGACCGGCCTCGATCATGGTGTCGGCGATGAGGCGTGACATCCGTTCGGGCAGTAGGCGGTCGTAGCGGCCGGCAATGATCGTGGTGGGCACGGTCAGATTCGCCGCGGCCGCCCCCAGCTGCAGATCCGCCAGGATCGCGGCGTGCCGGCCGCGGGCCAGCGGACGGCACGAACGCACAATGTTCAGGGCGAATTCGGCCTGTTCGTTGGTGGCGCCGCGGGCCATGATGCGTTCTTTCAGGATCTCGCGGGCCGCCCAGCCGCCGGGCAGGGGCAGTGGTGTGGTGAGGATGGACTCCGCGACGATCATCGGCAGCCGGATCGGCGACCCGAGCAGACTCAGCGGCTGGCTTCCCAGGCTGAGCGGCTTGTTCAGCAGCGGTAGCAGATCGGTGTCGTAGCGGATATTGCCCGAGGTGGTGTTGGCCAGCACGACCGCGCGGGCCCGCCGGTCCACCTGGCCGGGGTGGCGGGCGGCCCAGGCCTGCAGGGTGATGCCACCCATGCTGTGCCCGACCAGCAGGGCCTGCTGACCCGGCCGCAGGGTCGCGTCGAGGACGGCGGCGAGATCGTCGGCGAGGGTGCGGTCGCCCAGCGGTGCGCGACCGAGGGTGCTGTCGCCGTGGCCGCGCTGATCGTAGGCGATCACACGGTAGCGGTCGCCGAAGGCGTTGATCTGGGGGTGCCAGTACTCGATACAACAGCTCCAGCCGTGGACGAGCACTATCGGCTCGGCATCGGCGGGACCGTAGGAGTGCACGCGCAGGCGGGCGCCGTCGACAGTGGTGACGGGAACGACCTCGGGATGGGCGGCCGGCGCGTTGTAGTGGGCGGTACGGAATCGGCGCGCGCGCAACGTAGCTCGGTACGGGGCGGTCAGAGCGCCTTGATGCGCCTGCGACAGCGCGGTTATCGATTTCACCAGCATCAGAACACTCCTTTGTGCCTGCTGACACGGTAACCCTGCAAGCTGGGTGCTTACAAGAGCAAGCGCCGTTCCGGTTCGCTTCATCCGGGATGTCGTTGTTATCCAGAATATCGGCGCGGTACGGGGCACTGTTAGCTGAGGATTGCCCATTCGCCGGAAGTTCTATGCCTGTTCGATGCAACCGGTGCTTGCTTCGATGCAACCGGAGCAAGCACCTCCGGTGGTTGTGGCGTCAACCCGCGGGCCGCGACTACCGTGAAGGCGTGAACGACTCGGACGCAGCCGACCCGCGTGAGCTCGTGGGCCCAAGGGTTCCGGAAGCGGCCTGGCCGGACAGTGGTGCCGGGTTGTCCGGGTGGCGGGGACTCCTGCTGCCCGGTGCGGCGGCGGCCGCGGGGGCCGCGGCGGTGCTCTTGCTGCACGTCCGCGACCCGCATATCGAGGGCGCGTACGGGCTGTGCCCGGTCTATGCCCTGTTCGGTGTGTACTGCCCGGGCTGCGGGGGTATGCGCGCAGTACACAACCTGACCGAGGGACATATCGTCGATTCCCTGCACAGCAACCTGCTGGCGCTGCCGGTGCTGACGCTCTACATGTTGTGGGTGGGCGATTGGGCGATCCGGGCGTGGCGGGGCGAAGGCCCGCGTGTGCCCGGAATAAGCAGCCTCACGATGTGGACGCTGCTCGGCTCGATCGCCGTCTACACGGTGGTGCGCAATACCCCCTGGGGCACCTGCCTGACGCCGGTCTGACAGAAAAGGTTCAGATGCGCGATTCACTCAAGGACCGGATCCGCGAAAAATTGCTGCGGCAACTGACCGAGGACGGCCCGATGGGTGCCGAACCCGAGGATCCACGGCTCATCTCGGTGGTCACCGACCTCGAGGCGCTGAACAGCGTCGCCGACGACGATCCACTCGTCGAACAACTCGCGGGTCGCTACCTGGTGTTCTGACCCGCACTGCCGCCGACCGGCGGCAGCTGCGGCAGCGGTTCGGCATAGAGCCATTCCTGCCACAGCGGCTGCATGGGTACCACGCTGTAGTGGCCGACCAGGTCGGTGAACTCCTCGGTGGAGACCGAGGCGTGCCGGTGGCGGGCGGTCCAATCGCGGATGAGCCGGAAGAACGCGGTATCGCCCAGCTCCAGCCGCAGGGCGTGCAGCGTGAGAGCGCCGCGTTTGTAGACCCGGTCGTCGAACATCAGCTCGGGCCCGGGATCGCCGACCACGATGTTCTGCGGTTCCCGGCGCAGGGTGTGCCAGGCCGCGCGGGCCAGCTGATCGGCGCTGGGCCCGTGCGCGGCCTCCGACCAGATCCATTCCGCGTAGCAGGCGAAACCCTCGTGCAACCAGATATCGCACCAGTGCTGGATGGTGAGGCTGTTGCCGAACCACTGGTGGGCGAGTTCATGCGCGACCAGGCGTTCGGCGCCGCGGCGGCCGTCGCAGTGGTTGGCGCCGAATACGGAGAGGCCCTGGGCCTCGATCGGGATCTCGAGTTCGTCCTCGGTGACCACGACCGAATAACTCTGGAACGGATACGGGCCGAACAGTTCGCTGAACACCGACATCATCTCGGGTTGCCGGGCGAAATCGTGGTCGAAGGCCGCGCGCAGCGATGTCGGTATCACCGCGTGGATCGGGACGGGTGTGCGCCGGTCGGTGAGCTGGTGTCTGCGGTAGCGCCCGATCTGCACGGTGGCCAGGTAGCTCGCCATCGGCTCGGCCTGTTCGTAAACCCAGGTGGTCTGGCCGGCTTTGGTCTGTTTGCCGACCAGTTCGCCGTTGGCGAGGGTGAAGTACGGCGTATCGGTGGTGATGGAGATCCGGTAGCTCGCCTTGGAGCTGGGATGGTCGTCGCAGGGAAACCAGGACGCGGCGCCGTTGGGCTGGCCGGCCACCAGCGACCCCTCGGTGAGTTCTTCCCAGCCGACCTCGCCCCAGGGTCCGCGGACCGGTTTCGGGGCGCCGGCGTACTGCACCACCAGTTGCAGCATCCCGCCCGCGGGTATCCGCTCGCGCGGGGTCACGGTGAGTTTGCCGCGCTGATGGATGTACTTACCGGCCTTGCCGCCGTTGACCAGTACCTTCGACACCGCCAGTGCCTGGGACAGGTCGAGGGAGAAGCGTGGGCGTTCGGCGGTGGTGACGGCCGTGATCACCGCCCGCCCGGCGAGCCGGTTACTGGACACCTTGTAGTTGAGGTCCAGTTCGTACCGGGATACCCGATAGCCCCTGTTCCCGTTCTGCGGTAGATAGTCGTCGATGGGGGCGTCGTAGAACCTGCTCCCCATCAGAGTTCCGTGTCCTCGTCGGATTCGAGGTCGGCCGCCGGGGCGGTCCAGGGGGTGATGGGGTTGCCCCACCATCTGGTGGAGGCCGGTACGGTATCGCCGCGCATCACCAGCGAGGCCGGGCCCACGGTGGCGGCCGCGCCGAGCGTGGCGGCGGGCAGGGCGACGCAGTGCGGCCCGAGGGTGGCGCCGGGCTCCAGGGTCACAGTGTCCATGGCCATGATGCGGTCGTGGAACAGGTGGGTCTGCACCACGCAGCCGCGTTCCACGGTCGCGCCGTCACCGAGTGTCACCAGGTCTGCCTCCGGAAGCCAATAGGATTCGCACCATACCCCGCGGCCGATCTTCGCGCCGAGCGCGCGTAACCAGAGGTTCAGTACGGGCGTACCGGTCGCCGCGCGGGCGAACCAGGGCGCCGCGACGGTTTCCACGAACGCGTCCGACACCTCGTTACGCCAGACGAACGAACTCCACAGCGGATGCTCACCGGCCCGGATCCGCCCGACCAGCACCCATTTCGCGGTGACCGCGCTCGCACAGGCCACCGCCCCCGCGACCATCAGCACCACCCCGGACAGCAGTGCCGCCGCCGGATAGCCGAGACGATCGGCCAGCCGGGCCAGCGCCAGCAGGACGCCGAGGCCGATGGCGAAGGTCACCACGACCGCGGCGAGGCGGCAGGTCTCGAATGCGCCGCGGAAGACGCGCAGCCGCAGCGGCGGATCGAAGGTGCGGTCGGTATCGGCGGTACCCGCGGCCCGGCGTAACCGGACCGGCGGGCTGCCCAGCCAGGACGAGCCGGCCTTCGCTTTGGTCGGCGCCGCCGACAGCACCGCGACCAGGCCGTTCTTCGGCACTCGCCGGCCGGGCGCGGCCATTCCGGAATTGCCCAGGAACGCGCGTTTACCGACCTTGGCCTCCCCGATGTGCAACCAGCCCCCGCCGAGCTCGTAACTGGCGATCATGGTGTCGTCGGCCAGGAAGGCGCCGTCGGCGACGGTGGTGAACTTGGGCAGCAGCAGCACCGTGGACGCCTCGACCCGTTTGCCGACCTTCGCGCCCAGTAGGCGCAGCCAGATCGGGGTGAGCAGCGAGGCGTAGAGGGGGAACAGGAAGGTGCGGGCGGAGTCCAGCAGGCGTTCGGTGACCCAGACCTGCCAGCCCACCCGGCTGCGCACCGGATGGTAACCCTCGGTGAGCCCGATACCGAGCAGCCGGACCGCGACGACCGTCGCCACGGCGTAGACCATCAGGCTGAACACGGTGGCGACCGGTAGGCACAGGAAGGCGGGCAGCAGGGCGTCCGTGAAATCCGCGGTGTCCCGGATACTCCAGGCGATGACGGCCAGACCCGTCGCGAGCCCGAACAGCGGCAGCGCCCCCAGCGCCAGCGAACCGATCCCGAAGGCCAGGACCCAGTGCACGGCCCGCTCCGGCGTCTCCGCGGGCCAGCGGTGCCGGGCCTTCCCGACCTTCACCGCCGGTGAACCCGCCCATTCTTGACCGGCCTTCACCTTGCCGGACACCGCCGAACCCGCCGCGATCTCGGCGTCGCGGCCGATCCGGGTCCCGGGCAGCAGCACCGACCGGGCGCCCACCACCGCGCCCCGGCCGACCACGATCGAACCGATGTGCACGGTGTCGCCGTCGATCCAGTAGCCGGACAGGTCGACCTCGGGTTCGACACTGCAGCCGTCACGCAGCTCCAGCATGCCGGTCACCGGGGGCAGCGTGTGCAGATCGACACCCTTCCCCACCTTCGCGCCGAGGGCGCGCGCGAACGGCCCCATCCACGGCGCTCCGGAGAGGTTCTCCGCCCCACTGGCCTCCGACAGCCGGACCGCCGCCCACAGTCGCAGGTGTACCGAACCGCCGCGTGGATAACTGCCCGGCCGCACGCCCGCGAGCAGAGTCCGGGCGCCCACCACACAGATCGCCATCCGGCCGAGCGGGGTGATGAAGATCAGGAACAGCAGCGCGGTCCACCACCAGGACAGGCGCGGCAGCCAGGGCAGTAGCTCGAACCACGCGGCCACCCCGGAGACGACGGCCAGCCAGGTGACCCATTGCAGGCCGGTGAGCGTCGTCAGCGCGAGGGTGGCCAGCACCTGGATCCATTGCGCCGACGGCGGGGTGGGGCGGACCGGGCGGGTCTGCGCGGCAGCGGCCGGGGCGCTCTGGTCGAGCAGTTCGGTGAGCGCGCCGAGGCGGGGATGGTCGTACACATCGGCCACCGTGACCCGCGGGTACCGCGCCCGCAGCCCGGTGACCAGTTGCGCCGCCGACAGCGAACCGCCGCCGAGTGCGAAGAAATCGGCATCGGCGCCGGTGATCTCGGCAGCGAGGACATCGGTCCACAGCTGCGCGACCCAGGCGGCGGTGCCGGTGAGCCCGTGGTCGATTCCGCTGTCGGCGTCGGCGAGGGGCCAGGGCAGCGCGTTCCGGTCGACCTTGCCCGAAGTGCGGGTCGGCAATTCCGGGACGACCACCAGCCGGGGGATCAGCGGGGCCGGGAGCTGCCCGGCGAGCCGGGCGCGGGCGGCGGCCAGGTCGTAGTCCGCGGCGACACCGGTGAGATAGCCGATCAGGACCGGCGTACCGGTCGCCGTGGCTCGTACCGCGGCGGCCGCGCCGCTGACCCCCGGTAGCTGCTGGAGCGCGTTGTCGAGCTCGCCGAGTTCGATTCGGCGGCCGCCGATCTTCACCTGATCGTCGGCCCGGCCGAGGAAGATCAGCCCGGCCTCCTCGTTACGGACCAGGTCGCCGCTGCGATAGGCGCGGTCCCAGCCCAGCGTGGGCAGGGGTGCGTACTTCTCGGCGTCCTTCGCCGGATCGAGATAGCGGGCCAGCCCGACCCCGCCGATCACCAGTTCACCGGTCTCGCCTTCGCCGACGGGTACGCCGTCGGCATCGACCACCACCAGGTCCCAGCCGTCCAGCGGGAGACCGATCCGCACCGGTCCGGCGCCGTCCAGCAGCGCTGCGCAGGCGACCACGGTGGCCTCGGTGGGGCCGTAGGTATTCCACACCTCGCGGTCGGGGTCGGCGAGACGTTCGGCCAGTTCCGGAGGCACCGCCTCACCGCCGAAGATGAACAGCCGGACCGATTCCAGGGCCTCGGCGGGCCAGGTCGCGGCCAGGGTCGGGACGGTCGACACCACGGTGATCCCCTGCCGGACCAGCCACGGGCCGAGATCGGCGCCGGTGCGGACCAGCGCGCGCGGCGCGGGCACCAGACAGGCGCCGTGCCGCCAGGCCAGCCACATCTCCTCACAGGAGGCGTCGAAAGCGACCGAGAGGCCGGCCAGGACACGGTCGCCGGGCCCGAGCGGCGCGTCCCGGAGGAACATGCGGGCCTCGGCGTCGACGAAAGCGGCCGCGTTGCGGTGGGTCACCGCGACACCCTTGGGAGTGCCGGTGGAACCCGAGGTGAAGATGATCCAGGCATCGTCGTCCACCGTGGGCGCCCGGCCGTCACCTTCGCCGGCTTCCGCCGGATCCGGGCGTCCGGCTACCGGCCGGATGCCGTCGGCCGTCACCACGGCCGTCACCCGGGCCTCGGTGAAGACCAGGTCGGCCCGCTCCTCGGGATCGTCGGCGTCCACCGGGACGTAGGCGGCACCGGCGTGCAACACCGCCAGGATGGTGAGGTAGAGCTCCCAGGTACCCGAGGGCATACGCACGCCCACCCGGTCGCCGCGGCCCACCCCGGCGGCGGCCAGGTCCCGGACCGAGTTCTCGATCTCGGCGCGCAGTTCCGCGTAGGTCAGGGTGCGGTCCGCCGTGGCGATCGCGGGGGCGTCGGGATATTCGGCGGCCGTCCCGGCGACGATATCGACCAGGGTGCGCGCCGGTGGCGCGGCCTCGGCCCGCCGTAGCGCGCTCTCCGCATCCAGCTGCGTCCGCATCTGTCCGGTCCACCTTCCATCGCCAGCCGACGGACTGGTTCTCTCATACGAGGGTTACCGCACGGCAAACAGCGGTCGACCGGGTGAATAGATTACTCGGCCACGGGTAACACCCGATGTCGGCGGGGAGGGCGGGGCCGCTACTCCACGTCGTCGGCGAGCAGGGTCGGCCGGTAGTACCGGCCGTTGTAATAGAGCAGGGGGGCCGCGGATGCTTCTTCGTCGGTGTCGTCGTGCACCCGGACCACCCGGCCGACCACGAAGGTGTGATCACCGATCGGGATGAGCTGCTCCACCGTGGTGCGCAGCCACAGCGGGGTGCCGTGCAGCACCGGTTCGCCGGTGTCCAGGGCGCTCCACAGGGCGGGATCGTTGAACCGGCGCGCGGCGGTCCGGGCGAAACGCTGGGCCAGGTGACGCTGGTGCTCACCGAGGAAATGGATCACCACGGACTCGGCGGCGGTCAATGCCTCCAGGCTGGAGGACGTGTGGCTGATGTTGAACGAGACGAGCGGCGGGTCGAGGGACAGCGAGGCGAACGAGGTCGCCGTGAAACCGACCGGACCGGCGGCCGAGCCGAGCGTCACGATGGTGACGCCGGACGGGTAGTGGCGCATCGAGGCGCGGTACTGCTCGGCGGTGATACCGCTGAGGTCGTCGGGGATCCGGATTCCGGTATCGGGCCGTGGTACTTCGGTCACCTCGCCGACGCTACGCCCGGAACGGCGCGCCGCAGCGAGTTGGCCCACTGTCCGGGAGGGTGTCGAGCGAGGTCAATCCAGGTCGAGGGACAGCCCCGCGGTGATCCGCAGCAGTTCGGTGTACGAGGTGCGGAAGACGGTCCCCGGGCTGCCGCCGGCGGCCCACAGTTCGCGGTGACCCGACAGTCGCGAATCCACCCAGGTGGGCAGATTCGCCGGATGACCGATCGGCGCCACACTACCCGGCAGCTGGCCGGTGTAGCGCATCACCAGATGGGGCGGTGCGGGAATCAGCATGCCCTCGAGGCGTGCGCCGGTACGTTCCGGATCCACCCGGTGCGCCGCCGAGACCAGCAGCAGGATCGGTTCGTCGCCGAGTAGGAAGACCTCCGAATGCACGAGCGCCCCGAGTTCCACCTCCATCGCCTCGGCGGTCTCCACGGGACCGGTCGCCGATTCCGGCGCGGTGACGATCAGCCCGTGGTGACCGCGAGCGATCAACGTATCCGAGACCCGGCAGGTTATCTGTGGAAGCGACCTGCGCATGGGCACAGGGTAGAGCGATACGCGGTGTCCCGCGCGACTTTCCCCACTCACCGGACGAGGTCTTCTTCGGCCCCGGCCCGGGGCGGGGACCGCGGCCGGTCCGGTGCGCGCCGCCCGCCGCCCGCCGTACCCCCTTAGGCTGGGCAGATGACAGATTGGCAGGCTTTCACCGTCGAAACCGACGATCACGTCGCCCGGGTGACCCTCACCGGGCCGGGTAAAGGTAATGCGATGGGCCCGGATTTCTGGCGGGAGCTGCCGGAGATCTTCCACGGCCTCGACGCCGACCCGGAGGTCCGGGCGATCGTGCTCACCGGCTCCGGGAAGCACTTCTCCTACGGCCTGGATCTGCCCGCGATGAGCGGCACCTTCGGCCCGCTGATGGCCGACCGCGCCCTGGCCGCCCCGCGGACCGATTTCCTCGCCGATATCCGGCGTCTGCAGGCCTCGATCACCGCCGTCGCCGAATGCCGCAAACCGGTGATCGCCGCGGTGTCCGGCTGGTGCATCGGCGGCGGTCTGGACCTGATCGCCGCCGCCGATATCCGCTACGCCAGCGCGGAGGCGAAGTTCAGCCTGCGCGAGGCGAAGGTCGCCATCGTGGCCGACGTGGGTTCGCTACAGCGGCTGCCCGGGATCATCTCGGAGGGCCACCTGCGTGAACTCGCCTTCACGGCCAAGGACATCGACGCGGCCCGGGCGGAGAAGATCGGCCTGGTCAACGATGTCTTCGCCGACCAGGAGGCCGCCCTGGAAGCAGCCCACGCCACCGCCCGAGAAATCGCCGCGAACCCGCCGCTGGTGGTGCAGGGCGTGAAGGATGTACTGGGACAACGGAATTCCGCCGCGGTAGCCGAAGGCCTGCGCTACGTGTCGGCCTGGAACGCCGCCTTCCTGCCGTCCGAGGACCTGACAGAGGCCATTCAGGCAGTCTTCGAGAAGCGGACCCCGGAATACAAGGGCCGCTGAACGCCGCCCTCGGCGGGTCTTGCCGAGTACGGCTGCCCGCCCGCCCGGATGCGAGGCCGGCCCGGCCGATCGAGTCACCATGCGACCCCGAACATCGACTGCCGACGCAACCCGCATGCGTCGAGTTTTACGAGACACCTCAAAGGGTTGAGGCCCGTCTCGCCGTTTCGGCCTCGAAGTGCATGCGGCGAAGCCGCG
>NZ_JBKOOL010000150.1:0-14564 GCF_046764065.1 Nocardia sp. NPDC002869 | reverse complement strand
TCGGCGCAGTGGCGCGCCGAACGCCTCCGGTTGCTGGTCCAGCCGGTGCTCGTCGGGCTGCTCACCGCGGGGGTGCTGGTGTGGGCGTTCCGGCGCGACCTCACCGTCACCCAGCAGGCGAGCCTCAATGCCGGCAATATCGCCACCGTCACCTGGCAGCACATCCTGATCACCGCCACAGTGGTGCTGCTCGTGGTGGTGGTCGCGGTCCCGCTGGGCACCCTGCTCACCAGGCCCGGCTATCGCCGGGCGGCGCCGTTCGTCGTCGGTATCGCCAATATCGGGGCCTCCGCACCGGCGATCGGGCTGATCGTGCTGTTCTATCTCGCCACCCGCACCACCGGGTTCTGGATCGGGGTGGCGCCGATCGCGTTCTATTCGCTGCTGCCGGTCCTGCGCAACACGATCCTGGGCTATCAGGAAGTCGATCCGATGCTGGTGGACGCCGGACGCGGACAGGGGATGTCGGCGGTGACGGTCCTGCGCCGGATCGAGTTCCCGCTCGCCGTACCCTTCATCCTGGCCGGGTTACGCACCTCACTGGTGCTGGCCGTCGGCACCGCCACGCTGTCGTTCCTGGTCAGCGCGGGCGGGTTGGGAATTCTGATCGATACCGGCTACAAACTGCGCGATAACGTCACGCTGGTGGTCGGCGCGGTGCTCGCGGTGGCACTGGCCCTGCTGGTGGACTGGCTGGGCGCGGTGGCGGAACGGTTCCTCGGCCCGCGGGGGCTGCGATGAGAACCGTCCGACCGGCACGGCTGCTGCTCCTGGCGGCGGTACTGCTACTGGCCGGATGTGGTCTCCAGGCCGGGAGCGCGGTCCCGCTACCGGTCGGGCCCGGCAGTATCCGCCCGGACCCGGAGCTGGCGGGTGTCACCGTCACAGTGGGCTCCAAGGATTTCACCGAACAGAACATCCTCGGCTACATCATCGAATACGCGCTGGTCGCGGCCGGGGCCGAAGTCCGGGACCTCACCAATATCCAGGGTTCCAACAGTCTGCGCGACGCCCAGGTCAACGGGCAGATCGATATCGCCTACGACTACACCGGCACCGGTTGGGTCAACTATCTCGGCAACGAGAAACCGGTCCCGGACGAACAGGGCCAGTTCGCGGCGGTACGTGACGCGGACCTGGCCGCGCACGACATGGTGTGGACGGCGATGGCGCCCATGAACAACACCTACGCGCTGGCGACCGCCCGGCGCACCGCGATGCGGACCGGCACCTGGACCCTGTCGGACTACGCGCGCCTGGTCGCCACCGACCCCGCCGCGGCGAGTATCTGCGTGGGCACCGAGTTCAATGTGCGCCAGGACGGATTCCCCGGCCTGACCCGCGCCTACGGCATCGACGGCGGACAGGTACCCAAGCGGATCGTCCAGGACGCCGTGGTCTATCAGGCGACCGCCGACGCCGCGCAGTGCGGATTCGGATCGGTCGCGGCCACCGACGGCCGTATCCCCGGACTCGACCTGGTCCTGCTGCGCGACGACCGCTCCTTCTTCCCGAAGTACAATGCCGCTCTGGTGATGCGTGCGGATTTCGCCCGGGCGCATCCGCGGATCGCCGAGGTCATGGCACCCATCTCCCGGTTGCTGACCAACGAGTCGATCACGGAACTGAACCGGCAGGTCGATGTCGAGGGCCGTGAGCCCGCGGAGGTGGCGCGCGACTGGATGGTCGCGCAAGGATTCGTCACCGACGAGTGAACGACCAGGCGAGGAGAGGGTGAATGGTGGCTCCGGACGGTCCGACGCTCCCCTCACCGGCTCCGGCCCGCTCGGTGCTGTTCGGGCTGCCGCCCCCCGGGCGGCGGCTGCCCGGCGCGGCGCGCGCGGCCCTGGCATTCGGTGCGCCGGCGCTGGTCGCGGTGACCCTGGGACACGAACAGCAGGGCCTGATGGCAGCGACGGGCGCGCTGGCGGTCATCTTCGGTGAAGGCCAGGTCTATCGGCGCCGGTGGCGGGTCGTCGGGGCCGCGGCGCTGGCGCTCACGATCTCGGCGTTCGCCGGCGGCCTCACCGGGGAGCTGATCCACCAGCGGCTCGACACGGGTGGCACACACTGGTGGCAGATGCTGCTGGTGCTGCTGATGTCGGCGGTCGCGGTGGCGGGGACGTTTGTGAACTCGGCGCTGCGGCTGGGGCCGCCCGGTGGATTCTTCTTCGTCCTGGCCGCCGGGGTCGGGGCGCTGATCACCGGGCACGGCGTCCCACCCGGGCAGGTGGCGCTGTGGACGGCCCTCGGCGGAGTGAGTGCCCTGCTGGTCGGTATGTCGGCGGCGCTGACGAGAGCCCACCCGCCGGAAGAGCGGGCGGTGGGCGCCGCGGTCGCCGCGGTGGACGATTACGCCGCCCTCGCCCCCGGGGCCGCGGACCTGGTGGACGCGCGCTACGCGACCGCGATGAAGGTACAGACGGCGTGGGCGCTGCTCGACGACGCCCGGCGCACCGGCGCCGACGGTCTCGCCGCCACGCTCACCGGCGCCCAGCGCACCTTCGCCGACGCGCTGCACCGCAACAGGACCACCGACGACGAATCGGAGCTGCTCTTCGATACCGGCCGGCCCGCACCGACACCGCGGCCGTCGCTGCGCTTCCGGCTCCTGCGGTCGCTGTCGCCGGATAGCCATGCGGTGGTCTCGGCGAACCGGATCGGGGTCGCCGCGCTCCTCGCCGGCTGTTCGACCGTCGCGCTGGATCTCGGCCGCCCGGACTGGGCGGTCCTCACGGTCACGGTGCTGCTGCACCAGGGCCCGGACCGCGTCCGCGGCACCTACCGCGGGATGCACCGTATCGGCGGGACCGCGCTGGGGCTGGTGCTGTTCGCCGCGCTCTACGCGCTGGAACCCCGGAACTGGGCGCTGGTGCTGATCCTGATGACGCTGCAGTTCGCGATCGAGATGTTCGTCGCCCGGAATTACGGGCTGGCGGTCGTCTTCATCACGCCGCTGGCATTGCTGATGGGTAGGGGTGGGCAGTACGGCGATATTTTTCCGGTACTGCGCGACCGCCTGCTGGAGAGCGTGATCGGTGTGGTGATCGGGCTGGCCGCGCTGTGGGCGGTCGACCGGAGGGGCCACCGGCGGGTATTGCTGCGCAACGATCAGCGGGTGCTCGAGGTTCTCGGCCGCCTCGTGCACCGCATATCCCCGGGACGGGCTCGGCACGAAGGTCGAGCGCACTCCCCGCACACGACACCACCGCACCGGGCGGGCACACCGCCGGACCCGCAGGAGGCCGCTCGACCGGATGTGGGTTCGCCGCATGGCACGCTGCCCTCTTCGCCGCGCGAAACGGTACCCGGGGTCCCCGCCCTGCGACGGGAGCTGGAATTCGAACTGATGGGTTCCACCCTGGGCGCGATCGACGCCGCCCACAACGAGCCGGAATGGGCGCGGGCGCACTGGACCCGGCATCAGCGCATCCGGCGGCTCGGTCACGAGGTTCTCGCCGCGACCCGGCAGGACCCGGGGTACGAACCGGTCGATGCCGCGCAGCTGGACCGCTGGTCCCGCAGTCTCGCCGAGCTGGCATAGCCGCGTTCGCGTACAGCCCCGGGCACCCGGTGCGTTCGTCGCCTGCGCCTACGGCGAACTCGGGCAATGTACTTACCGGAAATCAGCACCGGCCGGTCAGTCCCGGGCGTGGCCCGCTCGGCCATCAAGGCATGGTGGCTGTCAGGGCACGATCGGCCGGCTCAGGATCGCCGCGACGTGATCGGTGTCGCCGGAGATGTCGACGCCCGCTTCGTCCGCGCTCGCCCGGCCCCACAGCAGCAGTGCCAGTCCTTCGGCCGTCCCCGACACGGTGCCGGCCGTGGACTCCGACTCGCCGAGCACCCACTCGGCCGGATCGGCGAGGTCGGTGGCCACCAACCGCAGTGCCGCCTCCAGCGGCTCCAGCCGGCCCATCCCCACCTGCCGCGGATAGAACACCCCCACCACCTCGTCCACCGTATCCGCCCACACCGTGGGGACCGCCCGGATCAGGCCGCGGGCCGCCTTCCCCGCGATCGCCGCCCGCAGATCGTGCCCGTGGATCAGCGTTTCGTGCACCTGCCGGCGGCGCCAGAACGATGCGGGTCCCGGCGCCGTGGGCTCGGGGTGCGCCAGGATCCGGCCCTGGGCCCGCGGGTCCAGGGCCGCCAGGGTCTCGCGGAGTTCGGCCGCGCAGGCGGCGTAGTGGATGGCGAGGTCGAACGGGCCCTCCCCCAGCGGTCCGGCCTTCTCCGCGCGGGCGTTCGCGGCGGCCCAGTGATGGACGGAGGCCAGATGCCCCACCAGTTCGCGGACCGTCCAGTCACCACAACCCGGGATTCGCGCCGCCGGATCGGCATCCGGAATCGACGCCAGGAATTCGCCCTGGAAATCGGCGAGCAGCAGCGGATAGTCCAGACCGGAGATCGCGTCCATGGCGCAAAGCTACCGCGCCACGCCGACGTCGGCGCGCTGGAACGGCACGGGGTGGCGCAGGTCATCCGGGCGCTGCCGGGCCGCCGACCGCCGGAGCCGTACCCAGCAGGAACGGGAGCAGGAAATCGCGCAGCAGGGCGCGCTCCTCGTCCACGGTGGCGGGTGGCAGGGTCAGCAGGGAGATCATCACCCGGACCGCCCACCGGCCCAGCCGATCCGCCGCCGCCGCGGAGAGGTCCGGGCGCAGTCGCGTGACGAAGACCGCGACGAGGTCGTCGATCACCTCCGACGAATCCGAGAGGCGCGCGACGATTCCCGCGTTCGCGGGTTCGAACCAGACGGCCAGATGCGGGGTGTTCCGGGCCTCGGCCAGAGTGGCGGTCATCCCGTCGAGCAGGAGTTCGGCCAGGTCCGGGCCGTCCAGCCGCCGGTCACGCCAGACCCGCGCGAGGAGCCCGGTGGCCTCCCGGCCGGCGAAGGCGACATACAACGCCTGCCGGTTGGCGAAATAACGGTAGAGAGTCGCCCGCGAACAACCCGCCGCCTCGGCCACCTCGGCCATGCCGACCGTGCCGGCGCCCTTGTCGATGACCAGGGCGCGCACCGCGTCGAGGATGCGTTCCGCGGCCAGTTCGGTCCGCCCGGCGGCCAGCCAGTCACCGGTCACCGCGCGGCTCCGGCGGGCCCGGCGCCGGTACCGGGTCTCCGGACGCCGTTCGAGGCGCGAGAAACGTCCACGACGCCGATCCGGAGCAGTGGGTCATCGCGTCGATCGGTCACGCCGCGCACCGGAAGGGAACGCTGGTCGGCCGCCGGACGTACGGTCCGGGCGCGTAGGTGACCGCGTCGATCTCGACGTGGTAGTCCGGGAAACGCGCCAGCAGTTCCTCCAGCGCCACCCGTGCCTGCATACGGGCCGCGGCCGCGCCCAGGCAGTGATGCGGGCCGTGCCCGAAGGTCATGATGCGCTGTGGGTTGCGCTCGATATCGAGGTCGGCGGCATCGGCGCCGAAGACCCGTTCGTCGCGATTCGCCGAGCCGTACACGAGCAGCACCTTACGGTCCGCCGGAATCGTGACGCCGTCCAGCTCCACCGGACGGGTCGTGGTCCGGGCCAGGCCCTGGACAGGAGAGGTGAGACGGGCGAATTCCTCGATCGCGACCCGGATGCCCTCCGGATCGGCAGCCAGCGCCGCGCGCTGCTGCGGGTAGCGCTGCAACAACTGCACCGCACCGCCGAGCAGGCCGGTGGTGGTGTCGTTACCGCCGGCGACCATGGTCCAGGTGTAGGCCAGGATCTGGACCAGACCGTCCACATCGGCGTCGTCGGCGCCGATACCGGCCTGGACGAGCAGTGACACCGTATCGTCGCCCGGATCGGTACGGCGCCGCGTGATGAGCTCGGCGAAATAACCCAGCATCTCCATCGACGCCGCCTGCGCGTCCGCCGTGCGCTGGGTACTGGCCGCGACCACCGCATCGGTCCAGCCGTCGAAACGGGAGCGGTCCTCCTCCGGGACGCCGAGATAGTGCGCGACCACCATGGTCGGCAGCGGTTTGAACAGATCGGCCACGATATCGCCGCCACCATGGGCGGCCAGCCGGTCCAGCCGGTCCCGGACGAACCGGCGCACCACCGGCTCCACCTCGGTGACCTGACGCGGCGTGAAGCCGCGGGCGACCAGTTTGCGGAACTCGGTGTGTTCGGGCGGATCCTGCATCACCATCGGCGGGTTCCCGGTGAGCCCGATCTGTTCGAGCTCACCGTATTCCACCGTCAGCCCCGCGCCCGAGGAGAAGGTGCCCGTGTCCCGGGCGGCGGCGTACACGTGCTCGTGCCGGGTGAGCACCCAGTAGTCGTTGTCCGGGTGGTCGGCGGGAACGACGCGGTGCACCGGATCGTGGTCGCGCAGCGCGGCGTACATGGACCACGGCTCGCGCCACGTCTCGCCGGAGCGCAATTCGAAACGGGCCCGATCTTGATACGCATCTGCCACCATGTATCGACAGTAAGACATATTTATAGTTTTGTCTTGCATCAGCCGAAACCGGTGTCCGCCGAACCCGGCCCGCCCCGCGCCGGCCGGGGGTCTCGTAGGCTCGCCCGCATGAGCGTTATCCGGTCGATCCTGCTGTTCGCTGTGGCCGCCCTGGCCGAGATCGGCGGCGCCTGGCTGGTGTGGCAGGGCGTGCGCGAACATTGCGGCTGGGCCTGGATCGGCGCGGGCGTGATCGCGCTGGGGCTGTACGGATTCGTCGCCACTCTGCAACCCGACGCGAATTTCGGCCGGATCCTCGCCGCCTACGGTGGGGTGTTCGTCGCCGGATCGCTGCTGTGGGCCATGGCGCTCGACGGATTCCGGCCGGACCGCTGGGATATCACCGGGGCACTGTTCTGCCTGGCCGGGGTCGCGATCATCATGTACGCACCGCGCGGCGCCGCGGCCGCGTGAGCGCACCGGCCGATCGGCGGGAATGCGTCGCGCGCGGCCCGCCGTCACGGCATGATTGGAATCTGCGCGAACAAAACCATGGCCATTTCCGGTCGGCCACCCCTAGCGTGAACGGGCCGCAGCGGCGCATCCGGCCGCGGCAGGCCGGAAACGCGTGCTGCCGAGGCAAATTCGCCGTGTCCGGCGCGCTCGTCCCGTTCCTCTCACCTACAGGAGAACTCCGCGATGACCGAAACCACCCCACCGGCCGACCCGTCCGCCGGTTGGAGCTTCGAGACCAAGCAGATCCACGTCGGCCAGGACCCCGACGCGAGCACCAACGCCCGGGCCCTCCCGATCTACCAGACCACCTCCTACACCTTCCGCGACACCGCGCACGCCGCGGCGCTGTTCGGGCTGGCGGAGCCGGGCAATATCTACACCCGGATCATGAACCCGACCCAGGACGCGGTCGAACAGCGGATCGCGGCGCTCGAAGGCGGGGTCGCGGCGCTGCTGGTGTCCTCGGGGCAGGCGGCGGAGACCCTGGCGATCCTGAACATCGCCGGCGCCGGTGACCACATCGTCTCCAGCCCCCGGCTCTACGGCGGCACCTACAACCTGTTCCACTACACGCTGCCCAAGCTGGGTATCGAGGTCTCCTTCGTCGAGGACCCCGACAACCTCGACCAGTGGCGTGCCGCCATCCGGCCGAACACCAAGGCCTTCTACGGCGAGACGGTGTCCAACCCGCAGAACCACATCTTCGACATCCCCGGTATCGCCGAGGTCGCGCACGGCGCGGGCCTGCCGTTGATCGTCGACAACACGGTCGCGACCCCGTATCTGATCCAGCCGCTGGCGCACGGCGCCGATATCGTCGTCCACTCGGCGACCAAGTACCTCGGTGGCCACGGTGCCGCGATCGCGGGCGTGATCGTCGACGGCGGCACCTTCGACTGGACGGTCCGCGGCGCCGACGGTCCCCGCTTCCCGGGTTTCACCGAGCCCGACCCGAGCTACCACGGCGCCGTGTTCGCCGACCTCGGCGCCCCGGCCTACGCGCTCAAGGCGCGGGTCCAGCTGCTGCGCGACCTGGGTACCGCGATCGCGCCGTTCAACGCGTTCCTGATCAGCCAGGGCCTGGAGACGCTGAGCCTGCGGGTGGAACGGCACGTCCAGAACGCGCAGGCGGTCGCCGAATTCCTCACCGAGCGGCCGGAAGTCACTTCGGTGTCCTACGCGGGGCTGCCGTCCTCCCCCTGGTACGAGCGGGGTAAGCAGTTGGCGCCCAAGGGCACCGGCGCGGTCGTCGGTTTCGAACTGGCGGGCGGTGTCGACGCGGGCAAGAAGTTCGTGGACGCGCTGACCCTGCACAGCCACGTCGCCAATATCGGCGATGTGCGTTCGCTGGTCATCCATCCCGCCTCGACCACCCACTCCCAGCTGACCCCGGACGAGCAGCTCAGCTCGGGTGTCACGCCGGGACTGGTGCGCCTGGCGGTGGGTATCGAGGGGATCGAGGACATCCTCGCCGATCTGCGGGCCGGATTCGCCGCCGCCGCAGTGTAATTCGCGGAACACGAGTTTCCCGGGGCCGGATCCGCCACGCGGCGGGTCCGGCCCTTCCGCGCTCTCCGGCTCCATGCCCGCACCACCGATTTCCGGCGTGGCGTAACAACTATCGATAGCCGATCGATCTGCGAGTGATCCACACCACTTCATCGAAGGTCGAGAGGATGCTCATGAAGACACTCTGCGTGTGCGTGGTCGCGGCGGCCGCGGCGGTACTCGCCGCCTGTGGTTCCCCCGAGCCGGATACGGAGTCGTACACGACTGTCGCGTCGGCGGTCCCGGTCCGGATCACCACCGTCACACTCACCGCGCCCGCGCCGCACTCGGCCGGAACCGAAACGGCGCCTCCGGTCGCGGAAACCGCGAGCGGGGCAACGATGCCCGCGGTCGTCTGTATGAACCTCCAGGCGGCACAGGACCTCATCCAGACGACCGGCGTCTTCTACTCCCGGAGCGAGGACGCCACCGGCCGGGGCCGGTCGCAGGTGGTGGACCGTAACTGGGTGGTGGTCGCGCAGAGACCGGCGCCCGGCACACCGATCGGCGAAGGCGATGCGGTGCTGTCGGTGGTCAAGGTGGGCGAACCGACCGATTGCTACTGAGAAAGGCGCTTCGCGGGCCTGCCGCTTCCCCGCCGGAAGCGGCAGGCCCGTCGGGTCCCGGCGCCATCAGAGGGGTACGCACGGGGTGCCCGACGAATACACGTGCAGGACGCACCGCACGGCCAGGATGACGGCCTGGACGAGTTCGAGCGGTTCATAGGCGAACGGGTGCATGAGCGATCCTCCGTTGTCCGTGCCGGGGCAGATCCGATCAGACGGGCGTGGCGAACACCTGCGCTTCCCCTACAGCGTGCGCCCTCGGCGCCGTGTCGCGGGCAGGTTCGCGGATACAGCTGCTCTTGGACTTCACACCCGGACCCGCTACACGCGCTCCCGGGTAGCGGGCTCGATCGGCCGGTGACGGTGGCAATGCACGGGACGGAAAACAACAGTTGTTCCACCCGGCGGCGACGCACGTCACAGCGCGTGGTCGGCACGCGCAAGGAAGGCGTCAAGGCGGAAACGCGGGCCGTAAAGGACCCGTCAACGTGGGCGGACCCGGTACCGCGCGGCTCGTAGTTTCGATCCGGTTCGGCAGCAGCGGCCGATCGGCCGCGTCGCGCTGCCCCAGGTTCTCGGAACGGAGGCGAAAGTGTCGATCCCGGCCTTTCTCGTGGTCACGGTCGCGGCGTTCGGTGTGCTCGGATTCGTGCAGCGAATGGTGGATCGCTTGTGCACATCGTCAATGCCGTGGGCTGGTCCTGGCCGTTCTGGTGCCCCCCGGCAGAAGACGCCGAACGAGATCGCGCTCAACATCCGGCAACCGGAAGCCGGCGGCCACGGTCGGTACCTGGGGTGCCGCGGCTCAGGGCGTGACGATCGGGAACTGCGGATCCGGAGCGTCCAGCAACCCGATGAACGTGTCGAGCAGGCTCCGGTCACCGGTGATCGTCACACCGTCGAATCCCTTACCGCTCACCGCGTTCAGCAGCTGTTCCTTGGTGAGCGTCAGCGTGAGATCCGCGGGGCCGACGGCGGGCGCGTCGGGTGTGGGGGCGCGATGGGTGAGCGCGCCGTGGGACAGGGTGAGGCGGTGGACGGCGTCCTCGTCGGTCAATTCCCAGTCCATGGTGAATCCGGCCGCGGCGGCGCGCAGGCCGTCGATCCGGACCGCGAGGGAGTCGATGATCATCTCCGATGTCAGGGCGGTCATCATCTCGGGGCTCGCCGATTGGATCGGGGTCGGAGTCGGGCCCTTGCGCAGTTCCTGGGCGCCCGTCAGGTAGAAGTTGCGCCAGGTGCCGTTCTCGGCGCCGTGGCCGAGCCGGTCGTAGACCTGTGCCAAGGTCTCCTTGGCACCCTCGTGGCCGGGCTCGGCGAACACGGCATGGTTGAGCAGGGTGGCCGCGAACCGGAGATCACCGGTGTCCGCGTATTCCCGCCCTTTGGCGACGAGCGCCTCGATCCCGCCGTAGTCGGCCACATACCGCTGCGCCAGCGCGACCGGCGGATGCTCCCACAGATGCGCCGGATTACCGTCGTACCAGCCCATGTATCGCTGGTAGATGGCTTTGACGTTGTGGCTGGTGGAGCCGTAGTACCCGCGGTTCGACCAGACCTTGTCGAGCTCGGGCGGGAATTCGAACCGTTCGGCGATCTCCGGCCCGGTGTAGCCCGCGTTGGTCAGGCGCAGCGTCTGATCGTGGAGATAGGCGTACATATCGCGCTGGTTCGCCAGCCACGTGGTCCAGTGCTCCCGGCCCCAGGTGGGCCAGTGGTGCGAGGCGAACGCCACATCGGCCTTGTCGCCGAATCGGGCGATGGCCTCGTCGAGATACTGTGCCCAGACCCGGGAATCGCGGACCACCGCGCCGCGCAGGGTCAGCACATTGTGCATATTGTGCGTCGCGTTCTCGGCCATACAGAGCGCGCGCCGACCGGGGAACAGGAAGTTCATCTCGGCCGGGGCCTCGGTGCCCGGGGTCAGCTGGAACACCATCCGGACCCCGTCGATCTCCTCTTCCTGCCCGGTGTGCGTGATATCGACGGTGGGCGGGATCAGGGTGATGGTCCCGGTGGAGGTCGTCATCCCCAGTCCGGCCCCGATCTGACCGTCGGGCGCCTTCGGGAGCACCGCGCCATACATGAAGACGGCCCGGCGGTTCATGGCATTGCCGGCGTACACGTTCTCGCTCACCGCGTGTTCCAGGAATCCGGCGGGCGCCAGGATGGGCATCGGCGGATGACCGGCCGGCACCGCCGCCCGCGCCCCCGCGAAATGGTCCGCGTGCGAATGGGTGTAGATCATGCCGGTGACCGGCCGGTCACCGCGTTGCGCGCGGTACAGGGCCAGGCCCGCGGCCGCGGTCTCCTCCGACAGCAAGGGATCGATCACGATGACACCGTCGCGGCCTTCGACCAGCGTCATATTCGACAGGTCCAGATTACGGACCTGGTAGATGCCTTCGGTCACCTCGAACAGCCCCTGTTTACTGCACAGCTGACCCTGCCGCCACAGACTGGGGTGCGCGGTATCCGGGCAGTCGCCGTCGAGGAATTCGTAGGCGCCGATGTCGTAGACCACCGAGCCGTCCGCGGCCGTCACCGCCGGCGGATCGAGTTCGGCCATGAACCCGCGCATCGCGTTGCCGAAATCGGCGGTGTCGTCGAAGTCCAGTTCCGTGGTCATCGTTACCTCGCGATCTGTCGGCCGGCTCTCGGTTCCCGGCGCGGCCGAGTTCCGCCGGGCCACCGCGCGGGTCCGCGCTCGAACGGCGGTGTCGGCGCACCGGAATACCCACGCTAGGCACCCATGGCCACCCGCTGTATCACCTACGACGGGTGAACTGCCCGCTCGGCGCACAGGAGGGCCGCCGGACCCGCGGGGCGGGCGTGGGCAGTCGGCGCGCAGGCCCGACGGCCACACCCGACGCACCGGGCCGGACAGCGAACGGGTGCATCCGCCGCGCCACGACACGTGCCGCTGTCCGGCGCGCCGCCCGCGTGTGCCGCGGTCTCCGCGCCGTCCCGGGTGAGGTGAAGGTCGATCGACGCCGGCCCCGGGTCATCCCCGGCGGGTGATGCCCGCGGCCCGGCCGCGGCGGAGACTGCACAGTGTCGCGACCGACTGCCCACCGGAGGATGTGATGACCGACCGCGAACCCAAGCCGTCGCCGCTGTCCCGGATCACCGTGAACCAGTGGCTGGCCCTGGCTCTGACCGTCATCGCCGTGATCTTCGTCGTCGAGAACCGCGACCAGGTGGAGATAAAGTTCCTGCCCCTCACCGTGAGTTCGCCGATGTGGCTGATTCTGCTGGTCATGTTCCTGATCGGGTTGGTTGCGGGGCTGCTGATCCGCCGCCGCGGCCGGCGCTGACACCGGTGTCACCGGTCCTCTTCGGAGAGGTCGCGGGCCGGCGGTGTCTGCTCCCCCACGGCCGCCGCGACCTCGTAGCCGGTTTTCGCCGCAGAGGTGTCGCCGAGTCCGTTACAGGCCACCGATCCCCTTGCCCAGCACGACGGCGCCCATCACCAGCAGCATCATCGCCATGACCACATGGTTGTTGGCCTCGAGCCAGGCCCGGCTGCGGTCCGGCACGCCGCGCAGCCGATCCGCCGCGACGGCGTACCCGACCACGGCCACGATCTGGGCCGCTACCGCCGTCCCGCTCGCCCCCACCACCACTCCCGCCGACGCGCACAGCAGCCAGATTCTTCGGGTTGACCGCCGCGAGAGCGGCGCCGAGCAGTACGGCCTTCCCGGCGGTCAGGGAATCGATACTCCGCATCCACCCGGGTGGGACGGTGTCGGCACGGCGACGCCACTGCGATCGGAATCGGTGAGATCGCCACTCCCACCGCCAACGGAAGCAGATCACCCAGGACCACCACGCGCGGGGCTCAGGTCTGCGGCCGCCAGGTCGCGATCGCCCAGATCACGACGATGTTCAGGGCGATGATCAGAACCGACCACCACGGGTAATAGGGCAGCCACAGGAAATTCGCCAGGATCGACAGCGCGGCGATACCGATCGCCAGGCCGCGGCCCCAGGCCGTCCCCGTGAGCAGACCGAGCGCGCTGATGATCAGCACGATCCCGAGGACGAGATGGATCCAGCCCCAGGTCGTGATATCGAATTCGTAGGCGTAGTTCACGCCGACGACGAACAATTCGTCCTCGGCGACGGCGGCGATTCCTTCCAGTACCGACAGCGCGCCGACGGTCAACAGCAGAATCGCCGCGGCGATCGAGGTGCCGGCCGCGACGCCCTGCCGTACCGGGAACGGGCCGGTGGTGCTCGTCATCGGCTCCCGTGCAGTTGTCATCTCCACTCCTTCCGAGCGCAGGTGTGCGTCGACTCTCGCGTGGGCGCGCCGGGTTCACCTCACCCGTCGCGGGTGAAACGAGGTCACGCCGCCGGGCCGGCGGCCGGTGCCTCGTCGTCCGGCTCGGTGTCGGGTGGCGCCCGGTCACTGATGAGTACATCCATCCACCGGGTCGACGGGTCGATATCGAACAGCAGCGCCTTGGCCAGCAGCGTGAGCGGAATGGCCAGCAGCGCCCCGAGCGCGCCCAGCACCCAGGACCAGAACACCAGGGAGAGGAAGGTGACCGTGACACTCAGACCGACCGCGTCACCCACGAACTTCGGCTGGATCACCGACTGCACCACCACGTTGAACACGCAGTAGAGCACGATCACCCACACCATCCGCGAGAAACCACCGTCGAGCAGGGCCAGCAGCGCGGGCGGGATCAGCCCGATCACGAATCCGATATTCGGGATGTAGTTGGTGATGAACGACAACAATCCCCACAGCACCGGGAACGGGACCGCGAGCAACCACAGCGCCACACCGTCGAGTACCGCCACGATGAGCCCGAACACCGTCGAGACGATCAGGTATTTGCGGGTACCGGCGGCGAAGGTGCTCAGCGCGTGCGAGATATCGGGCCGCATTCCGGCCACCACGGTCATCCGGCGGCCGATGGTCATCCCGTCGAATGCCATGAACAGCAGCAGGGCCAGCACGAACAGCAGGTTGGAGAAAACGCCGGCGAGTTCGCGCAGCGCGCCCTCGAGCACCTCGACCAGTTTGCCGAAGTCGAAACCGCTCAACGCCTGCTGGATCCGGTCCTGGTCCACGTCGAACCGTTCCAGCTGCGAGCGGACCTGATCGAACAGGGCGGAGAACTGGTCGGCGTAGTCCGGGAGCGCGGTGGCCAGCTGCGCGGCCGACAAAGCCAACGCACCGACCAGGCCCAGGAGCACCAGATACACCACTGCCAGGGCAGCGATCATCCCCACCCAGGCCGGTTTGCCGCGGCGCTGCAGCCGGGTCTGGATGGGCTGTGCCGCAATAGCGAACATCAGTGCCAGGAATACCGGGCCGAGCACACCGGAGAACGCCTTCGCTCCGGTGACGGCCACCACCGTGGCCGCCGCGACGAGCAGCACGATCAGGCCGCGGGGGATCGCCCACTGCGCCGGGCGAGACCTCTGCCCTACCTGCAACAGCGACATGGACCCCCTGCTGACCATCGCCACGTCCGAAGCCGGCAGCAGAGACAGCAGCTGGCTCCCACGCGAGGA
>NZ_JBKOOL010000149.1:0-14586 GCF_046764065.1 Nocardia sp. NPDC002869 | reverse complement strand
TGCTTTGGGGCGGGGGCATTGTCCGGGCGCACGGCCCGATCGCGTCACGGTCCAGAGTGTGGAGCCGTCATTATGGACGACCGTTGCCGGCGTGCTCGACCCCCTCGGCTGCGACGGCGCGCTCGCACCGTCGCCGCCACAGATTCCGTAATTCGCCGGCACAACCAGACATCGGACGGGACAGTGGTTCACGAGTATCGGCGATAGGGCAGGATAACTCTGCCGGTGGACCGATCGCCGGCGTCCCGTCCGGATCTGGAAGTTCATGTGCCGTGGATGTCGAGAACGCTCGGGCGGCTCCGTACCGGCGCGACGAGCAGCCGCACGATCGGCGATACCGACGAAGGAGCGACCGGCATGCAACCGAACGAGATCACCGCGATCCTGAACCGCCCTGGCAGCCAGGAGCTGCTGGCCCGTGACCTGCTGCGCATGGCCTACGTCGCCAAGGACGGTACGCCCCGCAACATCCCCATCGGGTTCACCTGGAACGGCTCGCAGATCGTCGTCTGCACCTCGAAGAACGCCCCGAAGCTGCCTTCCCTGCGCCGTAACCCCGAGGTCGCGCTGACGATCGACACCGAGGTGCATCCGCCGAAGATCCTGCTCATCCGCGGCCGGGCGGAGCTGGACGTGGTGGACGGCATCCCCGAGGAGTACCTCCAGATGAACGGCAGCTACCAGATGACACCCGAACAGCGCGTCGAGTGGGAGGCCGAGGTCCGCTCCCTCTACGACGGTATGGTCCGGGTCGTCATCACCCCGACCTGGGCGAAACTCATCGACTTCGAGACCACCCTGCCCAGCGCCGTCGAGGAGCTGATCCAGCAGCGAGCCGATCGTCAGCGCGCCTGAACCGATCAGCCCGGCAGTACCAAAACTGCGAAGGTCGAGTCATTCAGCCACCGCTACTACCCAGGAGCCGAGGATGCCACCGATCCAGGTCGCCGTCTGCGGGCCCAGCAATTGCACCGGCACCGACGCCCACAATGCTCGCGAAGTCGGCAGACTGCTGGCCCGAGCCGGGGCCACCGTGCTGTGCGGTGGCGGGCGGGGAGTCATGGCCGCGGTGGCGGAAGGAGCCTCCGCCGAAAACGGTTTGGTCATCGGCATTCGCCCCGATGCCGACCCGGCCGGGATCTGCGAGGGCCTTTCGGCTGTCCTGTACACGAACATGGGAGAGGCGCGTAATGCCATCCTGGTCCGATCCGCCGACGCGGTCATCGTCGTAGGCGGTTCCTGGGGAACACTGTCCGAACTCGCTCTTGCCAACCACCGCGGAAACACCCCGGTGATCACGCTCGGCGGCTGGAAGATCCGCGACGCCGACGACAACCCCATCGATGCGGCCATCCCGGCGACCAGCCCGTTGGTCGCCGTGCGGACAGCTCTGGCGCAGAGCAGGGGCACCTAGCTCTTCGCAGCGCGCAGGCCGTCCAGCAGGACGCGGGTCAGGTGATCGTCGACCCGGGCGCCGCAGCGACAGACCGCCACGTTCAGCACCCGCACCACCTCCGTCGGCGGTACGTCGGCGCGCAAGTCGCCCTCGCGCTGTGCGGCGGCGGCGATCTCGGCGATCAGCGCGTTGGCCTCTGCCTCCAGCTCGGGTAGGTCGGGGCGCTCGGGTTCGTCGGTGAGCAGCGATTTGATCAGTGCCAGCGGCAAAGTCACGCAGAGTTCCACCACCCGCAGCAGCGCCTCCCATGCCGGGGCCCGGCCGACCTCCGCGCGTGTGGCCTCGATCAGTTCGCGCAGCGTGTCGACCGCGATGTCCTCGAGCAGGGCGCGCCGGTCCGGGAAGTGCCGATACAGCGTGCCGACGCCGACTCCCGCCGCCCGCGCGATGTCCTCCATCGACACGGCCTCGCCCCGCTCGCCGGCCAGCCGCAGGGCGGCACCGGTGATCGCCGAACGGTTGCGTCGCGCGTCCGCCCGCACTTTCACGCTCCTATCAACCGGAATATCTGATTCATCTTATGCTACCGTCGGCTAAGCGGAATCCAGAATTCACCTTGGAGGGGCAATGCGGATCGGCCTGTATGCCGGAGATCAGAGTGATATCGAAACCCGGATCGAGCAGGTGCGCGCCGCCGTCGACCATGGGCTGAGCAGTGTGTTCTTCAATCAAGTCCTGGCGTGGGACCCGCTGGTGGTCGCGGCACTCGTCGGGGCGGCCGTGCCGGGAATCGAGCTGGGCACGGCCGTCGTGCAGACCTACCCACGCCACCCGATCTCACTGGCCGCCCAGGCGCTCACGGTCGCGGCCGCTACCGGAAACCGGTTCACCCTCGGCGTCGGCCCGAGTCACAAGCCGTTCGTCGAGGGGGTCTACGGCATATCCTTCGACCGGCCCGCCCAGCACATCCGCCAGTACCTGACCACGCTGCGCACCGAACTCTCCGGTGCCGGCCACGTTCAGTTGCCGGGCGTGCAGCCACCGCCGGTACTGCTCTCCGCACTCGGCCCGGTAATGCTCCGCATAGCAGGCGAACTGGCCGACGGCACCGTCACGGTGTGGGCGACACCGGCGACGATCGCCGACCACATCCGCCCGCGGATCGACGCCGTGGCGAAGGCCCCGCGCGTCGTGGCGTCGGTGATGCTGAGCGTGACGAGCAGACCGGGCGCCGTCCGCGAGGAAATCGCCGGGATGCTCGGCTTCGCCTCCGATTTCGCCAGTTACCGAACGCTTCTCGACCGCCAGGGTCAGCGCAATGTCGCGGAAACCGTGGTCGCCGGGGACGAGGAAACGGTCGCCGCCGCCGTCCGCGCATACTCCGCCGCGGGCGCAACCGACCTGCTGGTCAGCCCGGTCGGCGACGCCGCCGAAAAAGCGAGAACACTGGAACTGGCCGGAGAATTGTCCCGCTCGCGGTAACGCTGCGGCTACGCTGGCCACGAGGTCTTATCGCGATTGCCCTGCGCGGACCCTCGGAGGAATGAATGAGCCCGCTTCCCCGAAAAATGGAAAACCGATGGGCGAACCGCGCCCAACCCCCACCGGGCCACGGGATCGTCTCCTGGCATCTACTGATGAGGCGATACCCGCAGGTGTGCGACGCTGCCACCGAAGCGCAAAGAGCCTTGAGTTCTTTCCCCGGCCTCCATATGACGCCGAGACAGTGGCTTCATATCACGACGCTCATGGCGGGGCCGACCGAGGCCATCACCCGCGAACAGATGTCCGCGATGGCGTCGGCTGCGCGAGCTCGGCTGCGCGAGGTTCCGCCCATTCCGGTATTCATCGAGAAAGTCATCTACCACGCCGAAGCGATTTCGCTCGGCGTGCAACCCGCACAGGCACTGGTTCCCATCCTCGAGGCAGTACGGTCCGCCACCCGGACGGTCATCGGACCCGCAGTAGCGAGTGATCGCAACCCTTCGACATGGATCCCTCATGTCACCGTTGCATACAGCACCACCGAGCAACCGGCGGGCCCGATGATTTCGGCTCTGGGGACGGGAGTACCGAGACGTGAGGCGATGGTCGATGCCGTGACGCTGGTTGTGCAATGGGGCCCGGAGAGACGATGGGATTGGGAGCCGGTCGGAACAGCTTATTGCGCCGCCACACCGGGCTAGGCCCTCTGCCGAGACGAGTCGAGGGTGACACCGGATAGCGGGGCAACCCTCGACTCGACTACGCCGGCCCTTCCCGAACCCGCTACCCGCGTGCGGCGTTCGCGGCCGTGATGAATTCGATCTGGGCCGGTGACGGTCCGCAGAACTCGCTCTCGATCCGGTCGGCCTCGCCGGCCTGCATCCGGTACAGGCTGTCGCGCAGGCCCGGGTCACCCCCGTGGAACCCTTCCAAGAGCTCCATCCACTGCGCAGCCATCTGCCGCGCCTCGGGTGAAGCCGGGTCCATATCGGCGGCGATCGCCGCGTCGACCTTCGGAATGAGCTCGGCCCATCCCGCTTCGGCTTGCCGGATGTGCTCTTCACCGAGATCCTCCCGACGCTGCGCGAGCTGCGTCAACTGCCCCTCGGTGAAATATTCCTTGAACGTGTCGTCGACCATGACGGTCCTCCTGATCAATTCCAGGAAGTGATCGGCGGATGCGTCCGGCCTGTTCTCCGCCGTGGCGGCCAGTGCGGCGACCAAGGCGTGGAGTTCCCGGGTCGCGGCCAGTTGCGCGGCCAGAAAGTCGCGATGAGCAGACAGCACCTGCGTCATCGCCACAGTGCCCGCGAGCAGGTCCGTGATCCGATCCAGCCCCAAGCCCAGTTGACGCAAGGCCAGCACCTGGTAGAGGCGCTCGACGTCGCCGGCGGTGTAGAGCCGGTGGCCGGTGCCGGTCCGCCCCGCAGGCCGCACCAACCCGATGCGGTCGTAGTGATGCAGCGTCCGCACCGTCAAACCGGCCTCGGCCGCGAGTTCACCGACCTTCCATACGCGCTCGGTTCCGTGCCGGTTCATCCGTTTCATCCCACTTCCACCGGCGCACCGTGCGCCGGTGTCGCCGACGGTAGAACCTGACCTTACGTCAGGTGCAAGCCGAAACGCCCGCACCGAATCCGGCAGCCACGCCGCGTCGGAGTGGGTGTTCTCGGGTGACAACTCCACACCCCTTCCCTCAATAATTGAACGATGGTACAAGTAGTACGAGAGTTCAACTATATTGAGGAGACGAGATGCGCGCGGGACAACCGGCCGGATGGCGCGAATGGAGTGGCCTTGCATTGCTGGCCTTGCCGACCATGCTGTTGGGGCTGGATGTGACCGCGCTCTACCTGGTCGTGCCGAATCTGGCCGCGGACCTGGACCCGAGCGCGACCGAATTGCTCTGGATCATGGACGCCTACGGTTTCTTCATCGCCGGCTTCCTCGTCACGATGGGGACTTTGGGCGATCGAATCGGGCGGCGCCGGTTGCTGATGATCGGGACGGCGGCATTCGCCGCGGCCTCCGCCCTAGCGGCGTTCGCTCCCGGCACCCTGTGGCTGATCGTGGCACGCGCACTTCTCGGCGTGGCCGGAGCCACGCTGATGCCCTCGACCCTGTCCCTGATCAGCACCATGTTCACCGACGCCCGGCAACGAGCGCTGGCCATCGGGGTGTGGGCCACAACGTTCGCTGCGGGGATGGCCGCAGGGCCGGTCGTCGGCGGGGTCTTGGTCACCACCTTCTGGTGGGGCGCGGTCTTCCTCATCGCGGTACCGGTCGCATTGCTGGTTCTGGCCGGCGCACCGTTACTGCTGCCGGAGTACCGGACACGCACGGGCGGACTCGACGCGCTCAGCGTCGGTTTGTCCTTGGCGGCGATGCTGCCGATCATCTATGCGATCAAACATGCTGCCGCCCACGGCCTCGATTTCGAGGCCGTGGCCGCCGTCGTGCTCGGTGGTGGCGCTACAGTCGCGTTCGTCCGTCGTCAGCTGCGTCTCGTGGAGCCGCTGCTCGATATGAAGCTGTTCACGAATCCGGCCTTCTCCGCGGCGCTCTCGGTGTTGCTGATCGGCTTGGCCGGGTTCGGTGGCGTGATGTACCTGGTGACCCAATACCTGCAGCTGGTCACCGGCCTTTCACCGACCGCCACCGGGTTGTGGATGGGCCCGCCCGCACTGGCCATGCTCATCGGCGCGATCGGCGCACCGCTGTTGGCCGGCCGCGTCCCGCCCGGCGTCATCATGGCGGGCACCCTGGCGCTGTCATTGGCCGGATACGGGCTGCTGGCCTCGGCCGGGACGGACAGCAGGCCGGCCGTCGTCGCCGGATTCGCCCTCGTCTACCTGGGTCTCGGTGTCATCGCCGCACTGGGTACCGACATCGTCATGGGTGCTGCGCCACCGGATAGGTCCGGTTCGGCGGCGGCACTGTCCGAAACCGTTCAAGAGTTCGGGATCGCCGCAGGCGTCGCACTCCTGGGCAGCCTCACCACCGCCCTCTACCGCCGCGATATCGAAACACCCGCCGGACTGTCGGCCTCCGTGGCCGAGACCTACGGCGACAGCCTCGCCGGCGCCTCCTCGGTCGCGGACCGGATCCCGGCCGAGGCTGTCGACCATGCGCGCAACATATTCACCGGCGGCCTCAACGCAGCCGCCCTTGCCGCGGGCGTCGCCATCGCCGCCGCTTCCTCGGCCTGCTTCGTGATGCTCCGGCACATCCGGCCCCCCGACGAACCCGACCGTGCGGCAGAGCCGATAGCCTCGACACCCGGGAGAAATCGATGACAGATGAAGCGATGACGGCCGCACACGACGGTGGGCACGAGACGGTCGACGGACGCACACTGCGTGGCCGGCTTCGGCGCGCCCAGATCATCGAGGCGACGCTCGAGATCGTCCGCCGCGACGGCGCCACCGGCGTCACCCACCGCACCGTCGCCAAGGAAGCCGGTATCACCACCAGCCTCACGCTCTACTATTTCGCCACCCTGGACGATCTGCTGATAGCCGCCCTGACCAGCGTCACAGACGAATACACGCGCCGCATCCGTCACCTCATCGACACCGCCGACGACCCACTCACCGGGCTGGCGGAGCTCATCGCCGAATCCGGCGGACCCGGACGCGAGCGAGCACTTGCCGAACGCGAACTGTCGACCCTCGCCGCCCGCCGGCCCGCCCTACGGCCGATCGCGCGACGCTGGCGCGACAATGTCGCCGAACTCGCCCGAACACAAACCGACGACACCGATACGATCGAAGCCTTCGTGGCCTTGTCCGACGGCCTGTGCACCGCAATCCTGCTCGACGACCGCGAAGCCGACCCGGATCACATCCGAGCGGTCCTCCGCAAGCCACTTATCCGAAACAGTCGGTAGCCGCATCGGGCAGGCCGACCAGCGAAGCCCGAAGACGTACCTGGGGCGCGGGTCGCCCGACCGGCAATGATGCGGGTCAAAGGGTCTTTTCGACGGCCGATGCGAGGCGGGCCGCGTCCTTCTCGTCGTGGGCGCCGACGGTGAGCGGGCGCGCCTTGGCACCGCGGTATGCGGCGCGGCCCGGGCTCGGAGTATCGATGATGTCGGCGATCGGCCGGATCGCGTCTTCCGGGCTTCGACCCAGCAGGGGCGCCAGGACCGCGGCGGCGACCTTCATACCCATCCCCACCTCGCCGGCGAAGCCGGTGCGAACCAGCCGGTCCGGCCCCCAGGTGACGTAGCCGAGGCCGGGGTTCTGCTCGTAGGCTACCGGCAGGAGATCGCCCGCGGGAGTTATCGGACGTGCCTCGACATCGCTGTACGGCGGTCCTCGACCTCCCGATTCGGATCGAGCAGCAGTCCGTCGGCTATCCCTACCCCGCACAGTCCGCACCTCGATGCGCGTCACGCACCTGCTATCGTAGTGACCAATAGTGGAATTCTGGTCACTACAATGGCAGGAGCCGTATGCCCCGCCCTCTCGTCCCCGACCGGCGCGGAAAGATCTTGACCGCGGCCGCCGATCTGATCCTCGAAACCGGCTGGCCGCACACCACGGTCGCGGAAATCGCCGAACGCGCCGGTATCGGCAAAGGCGCCGTATACCGCGAGTTCGCTGACAAAGCGGCAATCCTGGACGCCGTCCTCGGCCGCAGTATGCGCCGGATGACCGCGCGGGTTCACCAACAGGTGCTCGACGCCGAGGGCGTGGTCGATCTACCCGCCGTGTACCGGTTCGGCGTGGAGGCACTGCTGTCCGAACCGCTCATGCGCGCCCTGTATCTGGGCGATGACGCGGTCCTGGGCGAACACGTACGCGGGGTGACCGACCAGCGTTACGCGATGCGTTTCGGCTGGCTCGCCGAGTACATCGAACGACTGCAACGTGCCGGAGTGGTCGTGGACACCGTGCCGAGCGAGACCATCACCCGGATGCTCGGCTTCTTCACCGTCGGCCTGATCAACGCCCCCGGCGTCCTCGGTGCGGGAAGCCCGGCGGAGTTCGGCGATGTCGTCACACTGTTCGCGGATCTGACGGGTCGCGGACTGGCCGGCCACGGGCCGGTGGACGCCGCGGCTGCCCGCCGCGCCCAGCTCACACTGCTCGATCAACTGTCGGATCAACTCGCTCGGCCGGAGAACCCCCTATGACCATCACCGCTTTCGCCTCTCATACCGACCTCGTCGTTCGCGGCGGCCCGGTCCGCCACTACCGATCCGGCGACCACGGAGCTCCGGTGCTGCTCCTGCACGGCGGCATGCTCGACACCGCCGAAGGCGTCTGGCGCGATATCGCGCACCGCTTGGCGACGAAATACCAGGTCCATGCGATCGACCTGCCCCGGCACGGCGCCAGCAGACCATGGCACGGCCGCCTGGACCGCAAGTTCTTCGACGGCTTCCTCGACGACCTGCTCGAGCAACTGGCGCTCCCCCGGACAGCGCTCATCGGGTTGTCTCTCGGCGGTGGACTCGGTATCGGATACGCCCTGCGCCACCCCGGACGAGTCTCGGCTCTGCTCGCGATCGGACCGGGCGGTATCGGCGCGAAGCGGCGCGCCCAGTTCACCACCTGGGCGATGATCAATACACCGGGACTCCTGAAACTCACGAGCAAATACCTCGCCCGCAGCCCGAAAACGCTCCGGAAGTCGATGATCGGCAGCCTCACCGCCGGAGTCGATACCCCCGGCTTCGACACGATCCTCGAACTGGTTCGATCCGAAGCGCACGCCAAAGCCGAGCACGGCGAACCGGCACTCGACGACTGGATGGTCGACGCGTACGGACCCTGGAGCATGCGGCTGAACTACCTCACCGAACTGCCCGGGCTCGAGGTGCCCAGCCTCTGGATCCGCGGCGAACACGACACCCTGGTCGGCCATACCGAACTCGCCGCCGCCGCAACGGCAGCACCCGGCGGAGAGCTGATCACGATACCCGGAGCCGGTCATATCGTCACCCATGACCAGCCGGCCGAATTCGTCCGTGTGGCCGAAGAATTCCTCGGTCGAATCGAGCACCGTTGAAACGACCCCCGGTGGCAATTCCGGACCGGCACCGGAGCCCGGCTACGATTCAGCACATGAAACACGAAAAATTCTCTCTCGCAGCCATTCTCGCAGTCGCCGCAGTCACCGCGACGGCTCCCGCCGCGGCCGCGTTTCCCACCGGATCAGCCGGTTTCGGTGACGGCCGGGAAGTGGTGATCGTCGACAACACCCTGGAATTGTCCGATCTCGATGCGTGCTGGGCGAGCGGTTTCCAGCGTGATATCCGGTTCGACAACCGCAGCACTCGCGATTTCCGCGTATACAACTCCCCGGACTGCAGCGGCGCACCCGTGGCCACAGTCCCGGCGGGGCATACCGCGACCCACTTCGGCTGGTCGGCTTCCGCCCGATAATCGTCCTCCCGGACGCGGTCCCGAGCCGCCGGAGCTCGGGAACCGCGGGGGTCGATACCGAGAACTCACCTACTGTTCCGGTATCCGGAAGTCCGGGCGGGATTCTCGCGCGAAAGTTCCAACACAATGGATAACCCGGCCGAAATCGTTCGTAGGCTTCCGCCACCGACCCGAACCTCAGTGCGCGGTCCGATATACCGAACATCCTGGCACGAACTCCGTCATCGGCATCGACTTCGGCCGGCTGTCGCCATTCTCACATCCCATTGACCTCAATATTGCTCGAGGTTACAGGCTTTCCGCAGGGTCTCCCGACCCGGCGATACCGGTTCGCCACCCCACCCGCACCGAAAGCCAGGGCCATGATCACCACCGAGACGACGTCGGCCCCACCGGCCGACGCCCGTAAGCCACTGACCATCGCGCTCGTTCTCGTGGTCGGAGCGATCATGGCGACGCTCGATCAGACCATTGTGAACGTCGCCATCAACAAACTGTCCGTGCAGTTCCACGCGGATTTGAGCACGATCCAGTGGGTGGCCACCGGGTATTCGCTCGCGCTCGGCGCGGTGGTGCCGGCCTCGGCCTGGCTGGTCGGCCGGTTCGGGGCGAAGCGGCTGTATCTGGCCGCGGTCGCCGTGTTCGCGGCCGGCTCGGTGCTGGCGGGGCTGGCCTGGAACATCGAGTCACTGATCGCGTTCCGGGTCGTGCAGGGCGCGAGCGGCGGGTTGCTGATGCCGGTGGCGATGACGATCCTGTTGCGCGCCGCCGGGCCGGAGCGGCTGGGCCGGGCGATGAGCACGCTGGGATTGGCCGTGCTGGTCGGTCCGCTGCTCGGTCCGGTGGTCGGCGGTTACCTCATCGACGAGGTGTCGTGGCGGTGGATGTTCTTCATCAATCTGCCACTGGGCGCCTTGGTGCTGCCGCTGGCGGCGAAGGCACTGCCCGGCGATGCCCCGGAGCCGCCGCGGGTTCTGGATGTCGTCGGCCTGCTGCTGATGTCGCCGGGGCTGGCACTGCTGATTACGGAGTGACCGCCGCGGGTGAACACGCCGGCTTCGCCACACCGGCCGTGTGGGCGCCCATTCTCGTGGGTGGCGGGCTCGTGGCCGCGTTCGTGCGCCGCTCGCTGACCACGCCGGTGCCGCTGCTGGATCTGCGGGTGCTCGGCAATCGGACCACCGGCACATCGGCTGCGCTGCTGGCATTGTTCGCGAGTGGCTACTTCGGATCTATGTTGCTGCTGCCCCTGTACTTCCAGGTGGTACGCGGCGAATCGGCCCTGGTGGCCGGTGCGCTGGGCATTCCGTTCGCGCTGGCCTCGGGCGCGACCATGCAGGTGGCGGGCAGGCTGATCGACCGGATTCCGCCCGGTCGCTACCTGCCGGGCTCGACCACCCTGGCGCTCACCGGTTTCGTGCTGTTCGTGATCCAGCTCGACGCGGACGCGCCGTACTGGGCACTCGCTGCCACCATGCTGCTGATGGGCGCGGGCGGTGGCGGCACCATGATGCCGGTGCTGACGACGGCGACCCGGCCGTTGAACCGGGACCAACAGCCCGCGGGATCGACGGTGCTGACCATGATCAGCACCACCGCGCTCGCCCTCGGCACCGCGGCGACCTCGGTGACCCTGGCCGCGTTACTGCCGGCGGACGGCGGGCTGCAGGCCGTGCACGGTATGGACCCGGCGCAGCGGGCCGCGCTCACTCCCGCCTTGGCGGAAGCCTTCCAGCACACCTATCTGATCGCCCCGGCCATGATCGCGCTGGCCCCTGATCCCCGCGCTACTGCTGCCCAGGCGCCGAGCACTCGGCCGGTGAGCACCGGCCCCGACCGGTACGCAGCGACAGCAGCGTCGATTGCCGGCTGATTGCCACGGCGTGGATCAGAGAGCATTCGGCGTGGTCTTCGCGCGGCCGCGCACCTGGAACGCCCCGATGACCTCCACGATGCCCGTGAAGATCAACCACCAACCGGCCACCAGGGTCAGGACCGCGACGGAGTTGAACGGCCAGACGATCAACATCCCGCCACCGATCAGCAGCACGATGCCGAAGAAGACGTTCCAACCGCGCCCGGCGGTGCCCGAGGGCGCGTCGGCGGCGGCGACCAGCACCGTGACGCCGCGGAACATCCAGCCGATACCGATCCACAGGGCCATCAGCAGAATGGCATCGCCGAGATGGCGTAGCGCGAAGAAACCCAGGATGAACGACAGCACCGCGCTGACGATCAACATGGCCCGCCAGCCACCGGACACATGACCGCCGAACGCGGCGACCAATTGGAAGACGCCCGATACCAGCAGGTAGATACCGAACAGAACGGCCAGGACCACGATCGTCGGACCGGGCCAGACCAGCACGATCACACCGACGACCACCGACACCACGCCGATGACCAACATCGCCTGCCACGCGCTGCGGGCCAGTCGATGCAACGGCCCCTCGTACTGTGTATCGCTGGATGTCATGCAGGCATGATATGACGCCATCCGGCAATTGCTGATGATTCGCCGGTATCGAAACGCTACGTGACGACATAACCGCCACAGGCCGTCCACTCACCTGCGAGTCCTACCGGCCGGTCGGCGCCCCGGAGCCGGCCGGAGCCGATGGAAGGCCGCCAGCCGCTGCCGGTGGTATTCGAGATCGTCCTCGTCGTGTCGCACCCCGCGGGCGACGGCGAGGCCGAAGTAGGCCGCTTCCCGGCGCAACCGGTGGCGCATCAGCTGGGCGAGCGCGAGGTCGTCGAGGTCTCCCGCGGTACCACCCGCGGCGACATAGGCATCGACGAACGCCCGGGCGCCGGACAGGTCACGGCCGAACTCGTCGGCGAACTCGAGCGCGGCCGAGGCCAGTTCGAGTTCCGGCGGGCCGATCGCGGCCTCGTCCCAATCGATCAGGGCCACCACATGGCCGTCACGCGACAGCAGATTGCCTTCGTAGTAGTCGCCGTGCAGGGGCTGCGCACGCGCCGTCGCGGTGAAGGCGGCCAGCCAGCGGTCCAGGTCCGGGTCCGGTAGCTCGGCCGAGGGTGCACCGTCCAGGCCGATCTCGAGAAACGAGGGCCGGGGCCGCGGCGGTGGCCGGTGCTCGGCGAGGGCCCGATGGACCCGGGCCAGCAGACCGGCCGCCTCGGTGAACTGGACCCGGTCCGTGCTATCGGTCCATCGACCGTCGATCAGCGGCCATACGGTGACCGGGTGCCCGGCCACCACCTCCACCGTCGATCCGTCCGCGCGGGGCAGCGGCGCCACGACCTCCGGTACGGCGCGCGCGGCGGCGGCGATCCCGTGGCACCACTCCATCTCCTGCGGGTCGCGCCGCGGGGATCCGATCCGCACGACCACCTCACCCACCCGGTATGCGGCCGATTCCTCACCGCCGTGGAGTCGTTCGCTGTCGCCTTTGTACCCCCAGGACGCGGCGACCGCGGCCCGGATGTCCTCGGTAAGGGGCAGATCGATATAGATCACGGTCCACTACTACCGGGTGGGCGGTCCGGCTCACGGCTCGGCCCCGGGCCGTACCGGTCCGAGAGCACCCACGACCGGGCACCCACTCGGTTCGCACCGGTGTGATCCCCGTCGGCGGCGATACGTTGCCGAGGTGATCGGGTATCGCCCGCGTAGGTGGATCCGCGCACCTGTGATCACCCCAGGGCACCGCGTAGCGGAGGCGGTACCGCCGGTTAAGGTCGGAGCACACCGAGGAAGCGCCCGTGCCGGTGCGGCGCTCGGTGCGCAGGCAGAGGAGTTATCGTGACCAGTACCCGAGACCTACGCGAGCCCGCCGAATCGGCGCTTCGATTCGCGGAGTCCCCCACCGCGGCGGTCCGGATGCGCAGGCGACTGGAACGGCTCCTCGGGGTCGCCGCCACCGAGGGGAACGCGCTGGTCGCGCTCCGCAACGGTGACGAGATCTTCCCGGCGATGCTGGATGCCATCCGTGATGCCGAGCACACCGTCGACATGATGACCTTCGTGTACTGGCAGGGCGATATCGCTCGACAGTTCGCCTATGCGCTCGCCGAGCGCGCCGAGGCCGGCCTCCGGGTGCGGCTGCTGCTGGACGGTTTCGGCAGCCGGTCGATCGAGAAAGACCTGCTGACGCTCATGGAACGCGCGGGAGTCCAGGTCGCCTGGTTCCGCAGGCCGGCGTCGCTGTCTCCGCTCAAGCAGAACCACCGGTGTCACCGCAAAGTGCTGGTCGTCGACGAGCGGACCGCGTTCACCGGTGGGGTGGGTATCGCCGAGGAGTGGTGCGGCGACGCGCGCAACGAGCACGAATGGCGCGATACCCATGTGCGGGTCGAGGGTCCGGCGGTGGACGGCGTCGCGGCCGCCTTCGCGCAGAACTGGGCGGAATGCCACGACGCGCTCTTCGACGAGCGGGACCGCTTCGCACCGCAGCGGCATCACGGTTCGGCGATCGTCCAGGTGGTTCGCGGGTCGGCGAGTCTCGGCTGGCAGGATATGCAGACCCTGCTGCGGGTGGTCATCGAATCGGCCGAGCAACGGCTACGCCTGGCCACGGCCTACTTCTCGCCGGACGCCTACTTCATCGAACTGCTCTGCGCCGCCGCGCGCCGCGGGGTGGAAGTCGAGATCCTGCTCCCCGGCCCGCACACCGATAAACGCGTATGCCAGCTGGCCGGTCAGCATTTCTACAGCGACCTGCTCGCCTGCGGAGTGAAAATCCTACAGTACCAGCCGACCATGATGCACGCCAAGGTCATCACGGTGGACGGGATCGCGGCCCTGGTGGGCTCCACGAACTTCAACCGGCGCTCCCTGGACCACGACGAGGAGATCATGCTCGTGGTCTTGGACGAACAGTTCACCGCGACCCTCGACGAGCATTTCGACGCCGACGCGACGGTCAGCGAGCGGATCGAGGAAAGACGCTGGCAGCGCCGACCGCTCGCGCGGCGCGTCCGGGAGGCCGCGATGTGGCCGATCCGCCGATACCTGTGACGACCCCAACCGGCAGCTCGGAACCATAGCCGGGAAACGAAGCCACCGGCTTCGCTTCCGGACCGGATCCGTGATGGCGAACCGGGGGCCGGTGTGCGAGGCCGCCCGCCGAGCGCACGGCCGGTATCGCACCGCGGCTCGGTCCACGAAACGAAGGGTTCGGCGTGGACCCCTGCCGCTACCGGCCGGGACACCTAGCACTCCAGCCGCACTTGGTTATGTAATCGGTGTCGTCGCTGGTAGTGGGCTTTTCTGGCCCGGTATTGATGGCGACGCCGCCAGGTCGACCACTGCCAGATGGCGGCTCGATCGGGTATGGGCTTGATTAC
>NZ_JBKOOL010000148.1:0-14659 GCF_046764065.1 Nocardia sp. NPDC002869 | reverse complement strand
CACAGCCGATGCACTTCTCCAGCCCGTCGGGATGCCGGTTGAGCTGGTGGCGTCCGTGATAGCGCGGCGCGGTGGGGACCTTCTCCTCGGGATAGAACTCGGTATTGGGCTTCTTGAACATGGTGAGCGCGGTGACCGCGAAACCCGCCAGCGGTTCGAGGAGCCCGGGGGAGGAGGTGATGGTCGAGGTCCGCTCCGGCAGCGGCGGGGTCGGGAATCCCAGGAAGACCTGACCCCCGCCCGGCGTGCCCGGTGGAGCGTTCCCCACCGGTAGATCGCCTTCGGGGCCGAACTCCGGCGCGGTGGCCGGGGCGTTCCCGGCCCGGAGGAACAACCCGATCAGGAGCCCGGTGAGCAGCAGGCCGCCGATCACCAGGATCGGTGTGCGCACGGGATATCCCTCGAGATCGAGGACCCGGGCGGTGGCCACCACCATCACCCAGGCCAGCGAGGTCGGGATGAGCAGTTTCCAGCCCAGACTCATGAACTGGTCGTAGCGCAGCCGCGGCAGCGTACCGCGCAGCCAGATGAACACGAACAGGAACATCCAGACCTTGGCGGTGAACCACAGCAGCGGCCACCAGCCCGAATTCGCGCCCTCCCAGAGGCTGACGGGGAACGGGGCCCGCCAGCCGCCGAGGAACATGGTGGTCGCCAGCGCCGAGACCGTCGTCATGTTCACGTATTCGGCGAGCATGAACATAGCGAACTTCAGCGAGGAGTACTCGGTGTGGAACCCGCCGACGAGTTCGCCCTCGGCCTCGGGCAGGTCGAACGGCGCCCGGTTGGTCTCCCCGACCATGGAGATGCAGTAGATGAGGAACGACGGCAGCAGCAGGAACACATACCAGGTGGGCTGCTGGGCGGCGATGATCCCGGATGTCGCCATGGTGCCGCCGAGCAGGAAGACCGCCCCGAAGCAGAGCGCCATGGAGATCTCGTAGGAGATCACCTGCGCGGTGGAGCGCAGACCGCCCAGCAGCGGATAGGTGGAGCCCGAGGCCCAGCCGGCCAGCACGATCCCGTACACACCGATCGAGGTGACCGCAAGGATGTAGAGAACACCGACGTGTAGATCGGTGAGCTGCAGGGCGGTTCGCTGCCCCAGGATCGAGACCTCCGGCCCGAACGGGATCACGGCGAAGGCCAGGACGGCCGAGACGACCGAGATGATCGGCGCGAGCACGAAGATGGGTTTGTCCACGATCGCGGGGAGGATATCTTCCTTGAACGCCATCTTCACCCCGTCGGCGGCGCTCTGCAGCAACCCCTTGGGCCCCACGCGGTCGGGCCCGACCCGCATCTGCATCCAGGCCACGACCTTGCGTTCGATCAGCACACCGAACAGCACGGTCAGCAGCAGGAATACGAAAATGGCGACGGCTTTGGCGGCGACCAGCCACAGCGGGTCGTGACCGAAGAGGGACAGATCAGTCATGGTCGGATGCCTCCGTCCGCTGGTCGGCGCGCCGTAGGGTCACGACGTCGCCCGGTCGGGCGCCGAGATCGGTGTGGATCGAGCACCCGGGTGAGTTCATGGGCAGCCATACCACCCGGTCCGGCATCTCGGTGACGGCCAGCGGCAGGGTCACCGCGCCGTGCGGGGTCGTCACGGTGACCGGAGCGCCGTCGGCGGCCCCCACTTCCGCGGCCGTCACCGCCGACAACCTGGCCACCGGTGGACGCGCGATACCGGCCAGATTCGCTTCGCCGTCCTGCATCCGGCCCCGGTCCAGCAGCATCCGCCAGCTCGCCAGCACCGCGGTGCCGGGGTCGGGGCGGACGGGCGGCGCGGCCGGTCGTGCGGGGGGCGCGACCGTGGCGCCCGTCCAGGGACCGAGACGGTCGAGTTCGGCCCGGGCGGCGGCGGTATCGGGGAGACCCAGCGCCACACCCACTTCCGCCGCCAAACTGTGCAGTACCCGCAGATCGGACAGCGGTGCGGCGGTGCGGCGCACCGTGTTGTCGGTGAGCGCCGCGGCGAACGGACGCGGACGACCCTCCCAGGTACGGAAGGTGCCGGATTTCTCCATCGCCGTGGCCACCGGGAACACGACGTCCGCGTATGCGGTGATCTCGCTGTGCCGCTGTTCCAGCGAGATAACGAAATCGGCGGCCCGCAGGGTGGCCCGCGCCGCGGCGGGATCGGGCAGATCGGCGAGTTCGATACCGCCGACCACCAGGGTGCCCACCGTCGCGGTGCCGTCGAGAACCGAAGCGGTATCGCGGCCCGGGTGGTCGGGAAGATCGCTGACGCCCCAGAGCTCGGCCACCTGCCGCCGGGCCTCGGGGTCGGTGACGGGCCGGCCACCCGGGAGCAGCCCGGGCAGCGCGCCGGCCTCCACCGCGCCGCGCTCGCCGGCCCGCCGCGGCACCCAGGCGAGCGCGGCGCCGGTATCGGCGGCGAGCCGGATCGCCGCCGACAGCGCACCGGGGGCGGTCGCCAGCCGTTCGCCGACCAGGATCACCGCACCGGGTTCGCGCAGCAGCCGGGCCGGGCCGGGCTCGGCGCCGGGTTCGATCAGCGCGGCGAGGATACGGGCCTCGCTGCCGGGGACCGCCGGGACGAGGGTGCCCGACATCCGTTCCAGGCCGCGCGACGCGTAGGCGGCGATCGAGAACACCGGTAGCCCTCGGGTCCGGGCCGCTTTGCGCAGCCGCAGGTAGACGATGGGCGATTCCTCTTCCGGTTCGAACCCGGCCAGGAGCACGACCGGGGCCGTCTCCAGATTGTCGTAGGTGACGGTGCCGATGTGCCCGGCGACCCAGGCGCCCAGGAAGTCCGCTTCCTCCGCCGTCTGGGCCCGCGCCCGGAAGTCGATATCATTGGTGCCCAGCACTATTCGCGCGAATTTGGCGTATGCGTACGCCTCCTCCTCGGTGATCCGGCCGCCGGGGAGCACCGCCGCGTTGCCCACGCCGCCGCGCAGACCGCGCGCGGCGGCCGCGAGCGCCTCGGACCACGAGCACGGGGACAGCGTCCCGTCGGCGCCGCGCAGCAGCGGGCCGGTGATCCGATCGCGTTCGCCGGTGTAGGCGAACGCCCAGCGTCCCTTGTCGCAGTTCCATTCCTCGTTGACCTCGGGATCGTCGCCGGCGAGGCGCCGCAGGACCTTCCCGCGCCGGTGGTCGGTGCGCTGGGCGCAACCGGAGGCGCAGTGCTCGCAGACATTAGGGCTGGAAACCAGGTCGAAGGGGCGGGCCCGGAATCGGTAGCTGGTGCCGGTGAGGGCGCCGACCGGGCAGATCTGCACGGTATTACCGGAGAAGTACGAATCGAGGGGTTCGTGCGCGGCGGTACCGACCTGCTGGAGCGCGCCACGGTCGAGCAGTTCGATGAACGGATCCCCGGCGATCTGCTGGGAGAAACGGGTACAGCGCGCGCACAGCACGCACCGTTCACGATCGAGCAGGACCGCGGTCGACAGCGGTATCGGTTTCGGGTACTTGCGCTTCTCCCCGTCGAAGCGGCTCTCCGTCCGCCCGGTGGACATGGCCTGGTTCTGCAGCGGGCACTCCCCGCCCTTGTCGCAGACCGGGCAGTCCAGCGGATGGTTGATCAGCAGCAGTTCCATCACGCCCTGCTGCGCTTTCTCCGCGACCGCGGAATCGAGCTGGGTATGCGCCACCATGCCCTCGGTGACCGTCATGGTGCAGGAGGCCACGGGTTTACGCTGGCCCTCCACCTCCACCAGGCACTGCCGGCAGGCGCCGACCGGGGCGAGCAGCGGGTGATCGCAGAACCGCGGGATCTGGATACCGATCAGTTCGGCGGCGCGGATGAGCAGGGTGCCGGCCGGAACACTGACCGTGGTCCCGTCGATCGTGACGGTGACCAGGTCGGCCGGCTGCAGATCGGCGGAATCGGAACGAACGGTGGCGGTCATCGGATCCCCTCTCCGGCCGCGGATCCGGCCCAGGCGGTCGCGCGGGCCGGATCGAACGGGCAGCCGCCGTGCGTCATATGCGCGAGGTATTCGTCGCGGAAGTACTTCAGCGAGGACACGATGGGGCTGGCCGCGCCGTCACCGAGCGCGCAGAAGGACTTGCCGTTGATGTTGTCGGCGATATCCAGGAGTTTGTCCAGGTCGGCGGGTGTGCCCTCGCCCGATTCGAGCCGGGTGAGCAGCTGGACCAGCCAGTACGTACCCTCCCGGCACGGGGTGCACTTACCGCAGGATTCGTGGGCGTAGAACTCGGTCCAGCGCAGCACCGCACGGACCACGCAGGTGGTGTCGTCGAAGATCTGCAGTGCCTTGGTGCCCAGCATCGAACCCTGTGCCATCACGTTCTCGTAGTCCAGTGGCACATCGAGATGCTCGGCGGTGAACAGCGGGGTCGAGGAACCTCCGGGTGTCCAGAACTTCAGGGATCGGCCCGCGCGGACCCCACCCGCGTACCCGAGCAGTTCACGCAGGGTGATGCCGAGCGGCGCCTCGTACTGGCCGGGCCGGGCGATATGCCCGGACAGCGAGTACAGCGTGAAACCGGGTGATTTCTCGCTGCCCATGGAGCGGAACCAGGCCGGGCCGTTGCGGATGATCGGCGGCACACTGGCGATGGATTCGACATTGTTCACCACGGTCGGACTGGCGTACAGACCCGCGACCGCCGGAAACGGCGGGCGCAACCGCGGTTGCCCGCGCCGGCCCTCCAGCGAATCCAGCAGGGCGGTCTCCTCACCGCAGATATAGGCGCCGGCGCCGGCGTGCACGGTGAGCTCCAGATCGTAGCCGGAGCCGAGGATATCGCGGCCCAGCAGCCCGGCGGCGTAGGCGTCGGCGACCGCGGCCTGCAGCCGGCGCAGTACCGGCACCACCTCACCACGCAGATAGATGAAGGCGTGCGCGGCGCGAATGGCATAGGCGGCGATGATCACACCCTCGATGAGCGAATGCGGTGCCGCGAGCATGAGCGGGATGTCCTTGCAGGTGCCCGGCTCGGACTCGTCCGCGTTCACCACCAGGTAGTGCGGTTTCGTCGAGCCGTCGGGTTCGGGACCTTGCGGGATGAAACCCCATTTCATACCGGTCGGGAACCCGGCCCCGCCGCGGCCGCGCAGGCCGGCGTCCTTGACCGTGGTGATCACCTGGTCCGGTGTCATGCCGAGCGCGATCGGCAGCGCTTGGTATCCCTCGTGGGCCCGGTAGGTGTCGAGGGTCCAGGAATTCGGCAGATCCCAGTACTTGCTGAGGACGGGCGTCAGGGTCATCGGGCACCGTCCTCGTCCGGTACCTCGGGTGCACGCATACCCTGCTCGCGCGCGGTGTCCAGACCGGTGAGCGTCGGGGCGCCCGGGTCTCCGTCGAGTACGCCGGGTCGGGTGTCCGGGAACCCGGCGAGTACCCGCGCGGTCTCCCGGAAGGTACACAGCGGCGCGCCGCGGGTGGGGGTGACGGTGCGGCCGTCGCGGAGTGCGTCCACCAGTTCGCGGGCCGATTCCGGGGTCTGGTTGTCGAAGAACTCCCAGTTCACCATGATCACCGGGGCGTAATCGCAGGCCGCGTTGCATTCGATGTGTTCGAGGGTGATCGCGCCGTCGTCGGTCGTCTCCCCGTGCGCGATCCCCAGATGCTCGCGCAGTTCCGCGAGGATGGCATCGCCCCCGAGGACCGCGCACAGGGTATTGGTGCAGACGCCCACGTGGTAGTCCCCGGTGGGAGTACGCCGGTACATGGAGTAGAAGGTGGCGACCGCGGTCACCTCGGCGCCGGTGAGCCCGAGCAGCTCCGCGCAGAACTGGATCCCGGTACAGCTGACATAGCCCTCTTCCGACTGCACCAGATGGAGCAGCGGTAGCAGCGCCGAGCGGGGCTGCGGGTACCGGGCGATGATCTCCTTCGCATCCGGCTCGAGCCGGGCACGAACATCATCCGGGTAGGGCTGCGGCCGAGCAGTCAGCCGCAAGAGAATCTCGGTCATGGAACCTCTTTCGAAGCCGGTACATGCGTCCCGCGGAGACCGCAGCGTGGGCGGAGGTACCGCCGCATGAGTTCAGGTCTCCTTCGTGGCCGATACACGTGGTCGGCGGAGACCGCAGCGTGGGCGGAGGTATCGCCCCTCACCGGTCCACACCGCCCATCACCGGATCGATGCTGGCGACCGCCGCGATCACATCGGCGACCATGCCGCCCTCGCACATCGCTGCCACGGCCTGCAGGTTGGTGAAGGAAGGATCGCGATAGTGCACGCGGTAGGGTCGCGTGCCCCCGTCGCTGACCATATGGACGCCGAGCTCGCCGCGCGGTGACTCCACCGCCGCGTAGACCTGCCCCGGAGGCACCCGGATACCCTCGGTGACGAGCTTGAAGTGGTGGATGAGCCCCTCCATCGAGGTCCCCATGATCTTGCCGATGTGCTGTGGCGAATTGCCCAGCCCGTCGGCGCCCAGTTCCAGGTCCGCGGGCCAGGCGATCTTCTTGTCCGCCACCATCACCGGTCCCGGCCGCAGCCGGTCCAGGCACTGTTCCACGATCGCGAGCGACTGCTTCATCTCCTCGATCCGGATGAGGTAGCGGCCGTAGCAGTCACAGGTGTCGGTGGTGGGGACGGTGAATTCGTAGGTGTCGTAACCGCAGTAGGGCATGGCCTTGCGCAGATCGTGCGGCAGACCGGTGGAGCGCAGGACCGGTCCGGTGACGCCGAGCGCGATACAGCCGGTCAGATCGAGGTAGCCGATGTTCTGGGTGCGCGCCTTGAAGATCGGGTTGTGGGTGAGCAGATGCTCCATGTCCCGCAATCGTTTCGGCATCAGCGCCAGCAGGTCGCGGACCTTGGCGACCGCGTCGCCGGGCAGGTCCTGGGCGATACCCCCGGGGCGGATGAACGCGTGGTTCATCCGCAGGCCGGTGATGTTCTCGAAGACGTCGAGGATCAGTTCACGCTCCCGGAAGCCGAACAGCATCGGGGTCAGCGCGCCCAGTTCCATACCCCCGGTCGCCAGCGCCACCAGATGCGAGGAGATGCGGTTGAGCTCCATCAGCAGTACCCGGATCACGGTGGCGCGCTCGGGGATGTCGTCGGTGATGCCCAGCAGCCGCTCCACCCCGAGGCAGAAGGCGGTCTCGTTGAAGAACGGGGACAGATAGTCCATCCGGGTGACGAAGGTGACGCCCTGGGCCCAGGTGCGGAATTCGAGGTTCTTCTCGATACCGGTGTGCAGATAGCCGATACCGCACCGGGCCTCGACCACGGTTTCGCCCTCGATCTCCAGGATGAGCCGCAACACCCCGTGCGTGGACGGATGCTGCGGGCCCATATTGACGACGATGCGTTCCTCGCCCGCGCCGCGCAGGGCGTCGGCGACCTCGTCCCAGTCCTGCCCGGCGACCGTCAGTACCTGTTCGGTGGGGTCCGCACCGCTGTGGCCGGGCACCGTGGGGGCGGCCCGGGAGTCGTCGTTGTCCGGCCCGCCGGAGACTCCGGGCCGGTAATCGATCTCGCTCATCAGCTGTATGCCCTCCGCTCATCGGGCGGCGGTATCCGCGCGCCCTTGTACTCGACCGGTATCCCGCCCAGCGGGTAGTCCTTGCGCTGCGGGTGACCGCGCCAGTCGTCGGGCATGGTGATGCGGGTCAGCGAGGGATGACCGTCGAACAGGATTCCGAAGAAGTCGTAGGTCTCCCGTTCGTGCCAGTCGCAGGTCGGATACACGCGGTACAGCGACGGAATATGCGGGTCGGCGTCCGGGGCGGACACCTCGAGCCGGAGCCGGCGTCCGTGCGTGATCGAATTCAGGTGGTAGACCGCGCGCAACTCCCGGCCGGATTCGTCCGGGTAGTGCACGCCGCTCACCCCCAGGCACAGTTCGAACCGCAGCGCGGGATCGTCGCGCAGCGCCCGCGCCACCGCGACCAGATGGTCGCGGTCCACGTGCAGGGTCAATTCGCCGCGGTCCACCACGACCTTCTCGATCGCGGCATCGAATCCGGCGCCGGTTGCCAGGGCCGCGCGCAGCAGGTCGACGACGGTGTCGAAATAGCCCCCGTAGGGCGGCGCGCTGCCGCCGGGGAGCGCGACCCGGTGGACCAGGCGGCCGTAGCCGGAGGTGTCGCCGCTGCCGGAGATCCCGAACATACCCCGGCGCACCCCGATGACCTCGTCCTCGGGACCGATCGGCTGTTCGGGTTCCACGGCGCGGCTGTCGGTGGAGCCCGGGTCTTCGGCGCTCATCGCAGCAGGCCTTCCATCCGGATGGTCGGGGTGGCCGCCAGCGCCGCCGCTTCGGCGGCGCGGATCGCCTCGGTCCGGTTCACGCCCATCGGGGTCGCCTGGATCTTCTCGTGCAGCGCGAGGATGGCGTTGAGCAACATCTCCGGGCGGGGCGGACAACCCGGTAGGTAGATATCGACGGGGACCACATGATCCACACCCTGCACGATGGCGTAGTTGTTGAACATGCCGCCGGAGGAGGCGCACACCCCCATGGCCAGCACCCATTTCGGTTCGGTCATCTGGTCGTACACCTGGCGGAGCACTGGCGCCATCTTCTGGCTGACCCGGCCCGCCACGATCATCAGATCGGCCTGCCGCGGTGACGCACGGAAGACCTCCATGCCGAAACGCGCCGAATCGAATCTGCCACCGCCGGTGGCCATCATCTCGATCGCGCAGCAGGCCAGACCGAAGGTGGCCGGCCACACCGACCCCTTGCGCATGTACCCCGCCATGGCTTCGACCGTGCTGAGCACGAAACCACTGGGCAGTTTCTCTTCCAAACCCATGTCCGACTACTCCCTGGATATCGGCCCGCGCCGGGCGCGGTACGGCTGATCGGAGGTTCGCGGCTCAGTCCCAGCTGAGGCCGCCGCGCCGCCATTCGTAGGCGTAGGCGACCGAGACATTGACGATGAACAGTGCCATCGCGGCCAGTCCGAACACCCCGAGCGCATCGATATGGACCGCCCACGGGTAGAGGAACACGATCTCGATATCGAAGATGATGAACAGCATCGCGGTGAGGTAGTACTTCACCGGAAACCGTTGTCCGGTAATGTTTCCCGCGCCTCCGGCCGTCGCGTGCGGGGTGGGTTCGATACCGCATTCGTAGGGCTGTAGTTTGGCGCGGTTGTAGCGTTTGGGACCGATGAGGCCGGCGATCAGGATCGAGATCACCGCGAACGCGGCGGCGACCGCGCCGAGGACCAGTATCGGCAGTTCGGTGTTCACGACTGCGCTTCCCCTCCTTGCGAACTGGAACCCCGCGGTTGTGCCACCGGGTCCCGCGAACGGGGTCGGGCGGTGGATGGGTATGCCCCGCGCCGCCGGATCGTCCCCGGATTCGACACAGGGCTGGGGAAGGATCAGTCGACGCGGGTTGTATGTCATCTCCCGCGCTCATGTGAGCTACAGCACAGCCTACAACTGTCGTGGCAGGACGAACGCGGATTCGTGGAGGGGTTTGATCGAATTCGCGACTGAGATTTATGAGCGAATGAACCTAATCCACGCTCAGGCTGCCGGGCGCCGGCGCAGCAGATCGACCACGATCTCGGTGAGCCGCAAGGGGTCGATCGGATGGGTGGCGACGGCCTCGGCCCGCGACCAGTTCGCCAACCAGGCATCGTCGGCGCGCCCGGTGAGCACGACCAGCGGCGGGCACCCGCGGATCTCGTCCTTGAGCTGTTTGGCCAGGCCCATTCCGCCCACCGGCGCGGACTCGCCGTCCAGTACGGCCAGATCGGCCGCGCCGGCATCCATCCGCTCCAACACCACCGGGGCGGTGGCCACCTCGAGGTACTCCAGCGGCGGTAGGTCCGGATGCGGCCGGCGGCCGAGCGCCAGCATCACCTGACCCCGGGTGTCGGCGTCGTTGCTGTAGACCAGGACCCGCAGCGCGGCGGGAGGATTCACATCGGCCACGTTCGCATGGTACGTCCGCGACCACGGGATTCGTGGCAGCTTGGCCCAGATAGGATGTTCCGGTGACGGACGAGCTGGTCGGGGAACTCATCGATACGGTCGCCTGGGTCCTCATGGTGGACGGGCGGATCCTGTGTGCGCGTCCGCGCGGCAAGGACGTCTTCTACATCCCGGGCGGGAAGCGGGAAGCCGGCGAATCCGATGAGCAGACGCTGCTGCGCGAGGTCACCGAGGAACTGACCGTCGCGCTGATACCGGAGACGGTCGAGGCGGTGGGGGTCTACGAAGCGGTCGACGGCGGCGCGCGGGTCCGGATGAGCTGCTATCGCGCGGACTATCGCGGAACGCTGGCCGCGAGTAGCGAGATCGCCGAACTCGCGTGGTTCGGCTTCGGCGATCGGCCCCGGGTGCCGCCGGTGGACCAGTTGCTGTTCGACGAGCTCCACGCGGCGGGCCACCTGGCACGCTGAACCCGGCGGGCGGAACCGGTGCGGCCCCGCCCGTGCCGGCCTACTTGGTGGTGAGATTCGGGCGGGTGGCCCGTTCGATGAGATGCTCGATCAGACTGAGCAGCACATTCTTCGCCGAGACCCGGTCGCGTGCGTCGCACAGCATGACCGGGATGGACGGGTCGAGATCGAGCGCGTCGCGGACCTCGTCGATCGTGTACCGCGGCGCACCGTCGAAACAGTTCACCGCGATCAGGAAGGGCAGGCCGCGCCGCTCGAAATAGTCGATGGCGGCGAAGGAATTCCCCAACCGGCGGGTATCGGCCAGGACCACCGCGCCGAGCGCGCCCCGGGCGAGTTCGTCCCACAGGAACCAGAAGCGATCCTGGCCGGGGGTGCCGAACAAGTACAGCACCAGGTCCTTGTCGATGGTGATCCGGCCGAAGTCCAGTGCCACCGTCGTGGTGGTCTTGGACTCGACACCGGACAGATCATCGATGCCGGTACTGAGTTCGGTGATCATCTCCTCGGTGCGTAGCGGCGGGATCTCGCTGATCGAGGCCACCATCGTGGTCTTGCCGACGCCGAAACCACCGGCGATGAGGACCTTCACCGACGCAGCAAGAGCCGGAGCCCCGGGGTCCATCCGGGCAGGGTCAAATTTTTCGGATTCCATCCAGTACCGCTCGCAATATGTTGAAGTCGCCGGGACCGGACTCCATCTGCACGGGAGCCCGGAAGATCAGATGGCCGTCACCGATCAGATCCCCGACGAGAATCTTGGTCACCGCCAGCGGCAGTTTCAAGGCGGCTGCCACCTCCGCCACGGTTTGTGCTTCCGTGCACAGGTGCACGATATCGGTGTACTCGGGTTCGGTCCGGCGCAACGGCGGGGCACCACGAGCTTTGACCACGACAGTGAGCATATCCAGGTCGTGTCCCGCACCCACAGTGCGACCCTTGGTGATGGCGTACGGCCGCACCAGAGGTCCGGCGTCGTCGTCGAACCAGGGTTCCCGTGGCCCGGTCATACCCGCATACCCTGTCATGGCACCGTTGCTGTTTCCGCGGTTACTGGGGGTCGGTCCCGGTCCCGCCGCGGGAACCGGTCGACAGATGGCTGCCGACCCGCTGGACGGTGAGGTTCATCTCGTAGGCCACCATGCCGAGATTGGCGTCCGCGGCGGCCTGTACGGCGATGCACGCGTTGTCACCGGCCGAGGTGACGAACAGTACGGCGCGATCGAGCTCGATCACCGCCTGCCGTACGGCACCGCCTTCGAACCGCGCGCCGGCGCTCCGGGCCAGGCCGTGCAGGGTGGACGACATCGCGGCGAAATGCTCGGCCTCGGTGCGATCCATTTTCGAGGAGTGGCCCAGCAGCATTCCGTCGGTGGACAGTACGACCGCGAGGCGGACCCCCGCGAGTCGCTCGACCAGGTCGTCGAGCAGCCAGTTCAGGTCACCTTGTGTGGAAGTGGACACTTAGCCTTCCTGTTCATCCGGGGATGCGCCATCCGCCGCCGGGTTCCCGGCGCCGGTTTCTGCGGCGGGCAATGGCTTGCGGCCCTGCCGGGTACCGTTCTCGATCGCCGACATCAGATCCCTGGCCTGTTCGGCCGAGCGTGGCCGCGCCGTTGCGGCGGTCTGGGCGGCGTCCGAAACTTCCGGTCGCGGTGCGACTTTAGCCTGCCTGCTACGGCGGGGTAAAGCCGGACGACCGTCGGGCAGCAGGCTCGGTCCGGCGGTCGTCTCCGTGGCCTCCGGCCGGACGACCGGAACGGTGTCGGAGGTACCGGTCGCCGCGGTGCCGGCCTGCTCGGCCCGATCGCCGGTGGACTCGGTGTCGTGGGGACGGTCGGCGAGCAGCGTCGCGACGGCGGAGCTCTCGGGGAGGGGGCCGGTGTGGTTCTCCGTGCCGCCCTCCGGCCCCGGGGTCCGGGGCAGCCCGGTCAGCGGGGTGGTCTCCTCGGCGGGAGCGGTCAGCAGGGTGGCGGGCACGATGACCACCGCCCGGACACCGCCGTATTCCGATTCCCACAGCCGCACCGCGACACCGTGGCGGGCCGCCAGCTGCGCGACGACGAAGATACCCAGCCGCGAATCCTTCTGCAGGGACGCGACCTCGAAGTTCGGCGGGTTCTCCAGGAGTTCGTTGAGACGCTCGCGGTCCTCCTCCGAGATACCCATGCCCTGATCGGTGATCTCCACGGCCACGCCCTTACCGATCACCGAACCGGTGACCTGGACCCGCGACTGCGGCGGGGAGAACGAGGTGGCGTTGTCGACGAGTTCGGCGAGCAGATGGATGAGGTCACCGACGGCGTTGCCGGCGATACGGAGTTCGGGCAGGCGGGCCAGCCGCACCCGGGTGTAGTCCTGCGTTTCCCCCACCGCACTGCGTACCAGGTCGACCAGCGGTACGGGGGCCCGCCACTGGCGGCCCGGTTTCCCGCCCCCGAGGATGGTGAGGTTTTCGGCGTTGCGGCGTTCGCGGGTGGCCAGATGATCGAGTTTGAACAAGATGTCCAGCATTGCCGGATCTTCTTCGCGCCGCTCGGCGTCGTCGAGGATCTCCAGTTGTTTGTGGACCACGATCTGGCTGCGGTGGGCGATGTTGAGGAAGATCGCCTTCACGCCCTCCTGAGTGCGCGCCTCGGTGATCGCGGCATTGACCGCCACGGCGTGCGCGTGTTCGAAGGCGGTGGCCACCGCCCCGAGTTCGTCCCGGCCGAAGTCGAGCTTCGCGGCGGCCGCGGTTTCGTCGATGTCCTCCCCGGCGCGCAGGCGTTCGAGCATATCGGGCAGGCGTTCGTCGGCGAGGGCCAGCGTATGGTCGCGCAACCGCACCAGGCGGTGGATGAACCGGTTGGCCAGGACCAGCGATACCCCGAACGCGGCCGCGGAGACCACCAGGACCGCCAGGCCGATCAGCAGCGACTGATTGGTGGTGCGGGCGGCGGCGTCCAGCGACAGCTCCTGCATGAGCCGGTTCTGGTCGTCCCAGAGGTTGAGCATCTCATGGTTGACGTGGTCGGCTGCCGCCTGCCAGGCCGTCAGCTGCCCCGGCGAGAGCGCGGCCGCGGTGTTCCCGGCGTCGGTCCCTCCGACGCTGCGCGCGATGAGCGCGTTCTCGGTGCGGGCCAGCAACCGCCACTCCGGGCTGTCGACCAGGGTGCGCACCCGCTCGCCGATCTCCGGATCCAGCTGAGTGGCCAGCAGGGCGGTTTCGGTGTGGTAGAAGCCGGTCTGCTGGATGAATTCGTCGGGCAGTGCGACCGGGTTGCCGGTGCGCAGCGCCGCGCCGGCGAGGGCGTGACTGCGCGAAGCCGCTTCCAGCGCGTGCATGATGCGCGACACCAGGCCCAGCTGGCTGACCGCCTCCGGGTCCTGTTCGAAGGTGTGCGACAGCTGGGCGCCGGTGCTGAAGGCATCGAGGACCCGGACGTAGAAGGTATAGGCGTCACCGGTCGGTACCGCGCGGGTGTCGACCGCGGTACGGATATTGCCGAGCTGCTGGGTGAGCGTGGTGAACGAGCCGACATCGTCGGTGATCTCCGCCGGCTGCAGTTCCCGGAGCCGCTGTGCTCCGGTGACCAGGTCGCGGAGGGCCTGTTCGGTGTTGGGCCGGACCGCGGTGAGGGCGGCGGCCGCGGTGGGGTCACCGGCGAGATGGGCGAGCGTGAGGCGGCGCTCGTTCTGGATCACCTCGTACACATCGCGAGTGGGGCCCGAGACCTCGCGTAACGCCTCGGTCACCTGCCGGTTGTGTTGTCCCTGGTCGATCAGATAGCCCGTCGCACCCACACCGGCCACCAACAGGGTCAGACTCGGGATGAGCGCGATGGCCAGGATCCGGGCGCGGACACCGAGCCTCGCTCTGAACATCGCCACAAGGTAACCGTTCGACCGGTTTCCTGCACATCGAATCCCATTGAACAGGACTCACTTTGACACCGAATCCGGCATATGCGGCGCGGCGCCGCCGCCGTCCGGTGCGCCGTGGGTAGATTTCCTTGGCCGAGGCGGTGGCAGCGGCCAACGACACCGAATACGGTTTGCACGCGAGCGTCTGGGCGGGTGGTCTCGCCGAAGGCGAGCGGATCGCGCGGCTGCTGAAAACCGGCACGGTCTGCGTGAACGAGGGGTACGCGCCGGCCTGGGGGAGACCGCGGCGCCGATGGGCGGGACCGGAATCTCCGGGGTGGGCCGTCGGCACGGGCCCGGGGGGCTGCTCGAATACACCGAACCGCAATCGGTGGTCTCGACCCGTTTCCTGAACCTGGACCCGCTGCCACTGGTCCCCCCGGACCTGTGGCAGCGGGTGCTGATGACGATCGCCCGGTCGC
>NZ_JBKOOL010000147.1:0-14709 GCF_046764065.1 Nocardia sp. NPDC002869 | reverse complement strand
CGCGGGCCCGGAACCGACGCGGACGCCGCCCTGGTGGCCGGGAGGGCGGACGCCTGCGGCCCATGGTTCGCGGCTGCGGGACACCGGTCGTGCGCAGCCGTGGCACCCGGGGGACGCGGACCACGCACAGTGCCTCCTCGACCTCGGCGAACAGCTCGTCGAAGTCGGGATCCAGTGCGAGCAGCAGGGCATCCACGTTCGCCGTGCCGGTTGCGGTCGATGCGTTCATGGCCGGGTTCCTGGTGTGGCGCCGACCCGGCCGGTCAGGCGTTGATGGCCTGGCGCTCGTGGTCGTGGCGGGCGACCTCGATCTTGCGGGGCTTGGCCTTCTCCGAGACCGGGATCACCAACCGCAGCACCCCGTCGCGATAGTCGGCGCGGATCGCGTCGGTATCGAGGTTCTCGCCCAGGAACAGCTGTCGGCTGAACACGCCGCGGGTGCGTTCGGCGGCCAGCATCGACCGGCCCGAATCCAGCTCCGCCCGTGAGGCCCGCACGGTCAGCACATTGCGTTCGACGTCCAGATCCAGGGAGTCCGGGTCGATGCCGGGCAGATCCAGCTCGACGAAAAAGTTGTCGCCCTCGCGCCAGGCATCCATCGGCATTGCTGCCGGTCGCGCCGGAGTGCCGAAAACCTGCTGAGTCAGACGATCCAGATCGCGGAAGGGATCAGTGCGCATCAACATGGTCGCCACCTCCAGTTCACTCCTTCACTCTCGAAGAGAAACCAGATAATCTGTGTCAACAGACACACATATTGTTTAGCACTCGATGGAGGATAGTGCAAGTGTTGGCAACAGATAGTGACGAAAGGATGGTGAAGAGAGTGCCAGGTGCCGATCGCCAGGGACTCTCCGGGTGCGCGCCCTGTTCGTCTTCATCGGGGCGATGCCCTACCCCGGGTGGCTGGCCGACACGATCGCACTCGACGACCACGGCTTCGTCCTCACAGGCACGAACACGGTCTACGCCCGAGGCGGCGGTACGCATCGGACCGGTGCGCGGTCGCCGAGGACGCTCGAAACAAGCCTGTCCGGCCTGTTCGCCGCGGGCGACGTCCGTAGCGGCTCCGTGAGGCGGGTCGCCTCCGCTGTCGGCGAAGGAGAGATGGCGGTGAAGTGGTGGAAACGATATTGCAGGAACTGAAACCGGACAACCACTCCGCCGCGGTCGAGATCGCCGAGCTACCGGATATGATCCGCGGCTACGAGCAGGTCAAAGCCAGGAATGTCGCCGCCTATCACGACGCCCTCGCTACCAGACCGTCCGCCTACCGAGATCAGCGTGAGCCGGCCCGGCAGGCACGCTGACCCGGAGAAGTCCGCCCCAGAAAGGAGCGCGCCGGACGGGATCTCAGGTCTGGAGATGCTTCATCATGGCCGGAAGTCTATAGCGGGAGGCTACCGACCCGCACTTGAATTATGTTGTCCGGTCATGAGTTTCGCCGGTCGTGCGGGCAGCGCCTTGGAGGTTCGCTATGCCTCATAGCCACCGGCAGCCCGGTGCCTGCCCGGGAACGGGGGTGCGCTGTACCGTCGGGGATGGAAAGATGGGCCGGAATATTCCCGCGGTCGACCAGTGGAGCTCAGGAGAATCCATGCCTACATCAGGAGAGTTCCCCGGCATCGGTATGCCGAGTTTCGAAGCGACCTCGTCCATGGACGGGCTGGGTCCGGTGGAAATGGAATCACCCACCCAGGACCTCGTCGTCGACGGCATCCTCGACACCTTCGTCACCACCGGCCCCGATTCGATGAGTGTCTGGACCGATACCGACCTCGACGGCTACGCCGACCGGCTGAGTGTGGTGGAGAACGACGGCGATTATTCGGCGTGGGAATACCATCGCAATCCGGATGGGACGGGTGAGTGGCGGCAGACCGATCAGGGGAAAGTGGGGGAGTGATCGGGGCGCCGGACGCGCGGAGCGGGATGGAACCGATGCCTGCGCCGACACCTCGGAACCGGTCGTGTGGATCGCGGTGAACCTGTCCGGCGACTTCACGCAAGCACCGGGTCTCCTGGCAGCGCTACTCGCGCCAGACGGGTGGGCGCTTCGCCAGGAAGGCCGCCATCCCTTCCCGGGCGCCGGGAAGTTGAGCGGCGGCGGCCATGACTTCCAGGGCGAGAGCGTAGGCGTCTGCTTCGGGGCGGTCGAGTTGGCTGTAGAGAGTGCGTTTGCCGAGTGCCTTGCTGGCTCGGCTGCCCCGGGTGGCGCGGGCGAGTAATTCGCCTACGGCTGTGTCCAGCTCGGCGTCGGGCACCGCTCGGTTGATCAGGCCCCACTGTTCGGCGGTGCGGGCATCGATCGGGTCGCCGGTGAAGGCAAGCTCCATCAGGCGTTTACGGCCGATGGCGCGGGCCACGGGAACCGCGGGGGTGTGACAGAACCAGCCGCCCTTGCCCCCGGGGAGTGCGAATCCGGCCGATTCGGCGGCGACGGCCAGGTCGCATGAGGCGACCAGTTGGCAGCCGGCCGCTGTGGCCAGACCGTGCACCCGGGCGATCACCACCTGCGGCACCGACTCGATGGTCGACATGAGCTCGGTGCCCAGGGTGAGTAGTTCCCGGACTCCGAGCAGGTCGCGCGCGGCGACGTCGGCGAAATCATGTCCCGCGGAGAACACCGGGCCGTTCGCTCCGAGAACTATCCCGGTGGTGTCGGTCTCGCCGGCGGCCCGGAACGCGGTAAGCAGTTCGGCCAGAGACTCGCCGGACAGGGCATTGCGTCGCTCCGGCCGGTTCATGGTGATGCACACCGTGTCGGTGTCCCGCGCGACCAGCAGATGCCGATGCCCCGAGGCGGTCATATCTCCACCGTAGATCTCTTCGGGCAACGAGACGACATCTCTGGAAGGCCCCGGGCTGCCGGCCGTGCGCCGGAATCGGTGCGCGGGCAGGGCAGGGGTGGTGACAGCTCAGCTGAGCCCGGCGAAGAATTTCTGGATATCGGCGACGAGTACCGCGGGCGCCTCATGTGCCGCGTAGTGGCCGGCCGCGTCGTTGGCGCCGCCTCGGGCTGTGCCGACGTCGTAGGCCTTCCAGCTGACTATATTGCTGTGATCGCGTTCGGCGAATCGGCGGATCGACTGGAAGTCACCCTTGAACATCGCCAGCGCGGTCGGTGTGGTGGTCGGGCCGGTCGGCTGTTGCGCGGAGTGTGCGTCTTCGTAGTAGAACCGGATGGACGAACCGCCGGTGCCGGTCAGCCAGTACAACGCCACATTGCCGATGACGAAGTCCTCGTCCAGGCTTTCGCCGAACAACTGCGCGTTCCAGCCGAGCAGGCCGAGTGGGGAGTCGCTGAGCGCGAAGGCGAGGGTCTGCGGCTGCTGGCTGTGCAGGGTGTTGAACGCCATCTTGTTCTCGTGGAACCACTGCAGATGTGCCAGCGCCGCCAGGTCCGCCTCCGACATTCCCTCGAACTGCGACGGATCATCCGTCGGGAACGAAAAAAGCTGGGTCACATGAACGCCCACGACGCGCTCGGGATCGATTCGGCCGATCTCGGGGGAGATCATCGAGCCGCCGTCGTTGCCGATGGCGCCGTAGTGCTCGTAACCCAGTCGGCTCATCAGCTCTACCCATGCCCGGGCGGTGCGGCGGCAACCCCATCCGGTACTGCGGGTCGGCCCGGAGAACCCGAACCCCGGCAGAGAGGGGATGATCAGGTGGAAGGCAGGTTCCTCCATCGATTCCGGCTCGGTGAGCGGCGCGATCACATCGAGATATTCCAGGATCGAGCCTGGCCAGCCGTGGCTGAGGATCACCGGAAGGGCATCCGCCCGCGAGGACTCGATGTGCAGGAAGTGGATGTCTTCGCCGTCGATCTCGGTGACGAACTGGGGGTAGGCGTTCAGCTTCGCCTCCAGTGCGCGCCAGTCGAATCGCTCCAGCCAATATTCGGCCAGTCCACGCACCCGATCGTTCGGGACACCGTAGGAATCGGCCACGTCGGGCAACTCGTTCGGCCAGATCGCGCGACGCAGCCGGTCGCCCAGGTCGTCGAGCCGGGTCTGGGGGATGTCGATGTGGAAGGGGCGAACGGCGGTCACGGTGTCCTCCTATTGAAACGGAATGTTTCGTTCTGATCAGAAGGTATCAGAACGGACTATTCCGTTTCAAGTGGTAGTCTGAGGCCATGCCGAAGACATCCGAACACTCAGCACGCAAGGGGCTACCCGGGCGAAAGGCGCAGGCCGCCCACAACGACGGGGTCATTCTGGAGGCCGCCCGCGCGGTTTTCCTCGCCGACGCCACCGCGCCGATCGCCGCCGTCGCCGAACGTGCGGGAGTGGGAATCAGCGCGCTGTATCGCCGCTATCCGAGCAAGGAGGCGCTGTTGCGCACCCTCTGTCACGAGGGACTGCGGAGCTATAACGCGGAAGCCGATGCGGCACTGGAGGCTTCGGATGGATGGGACGGACTCGTCGGGTTCCTGCAGCGGATCGTCGACACCGATGTGCACTCGCTGACCGTGCACCTGGCAGGCGCCTTCACTCCGGATGAGTCGATACTCCCCGATGTCGAACATTCCGCCGAGGTCACCGCGGAACTGGTACGGCGCGCGCACGCCTGCGGCCGGCTTCGTGCGGACGTCACCGCATACGACATCGGTCTGATCCTCGAATCGTGTGCGGCGATCACCCTGCCGGACCCGGAACGAACCGCGCGGTTACGTCGGCGAATCCTGGCGATACTGGTTGCCGGGCTGTCCGCCGACGGCGATCTTCCCGGCCCACCCCCGGCGCCGAACGAATTCGCCTGGCGCTGGCAGCGCCGCTGATCCGGCCCCGCGGGGCCGGCCCGCCCGCGGTTGGTGGCGGGTCGACTCGCCTAGGTTCTCGAATATGGATAACGACGGACCCAGCCGGACTGCGCTCATCACCGCGTATGCCCGCGCCTATCACCAGATCGCCGACCACCCTCCGATCTTCACCGACCCTATGGCAGCGCGTCTGCTCGGTGCCACCGCAGAGGAATTGACCGAATTGGGCACGACCGACTCCCTCGGTCTCGCGGTCAGCGATCGGTCCCGCCGCCTGTTCTTCGCCGCACGCGCCCGCTTCGCCGAGGACGCCGTGGCCGCGGCCGTCGCCACTGGTGTGCGGCAGGTCGTGATCCTCGGCGCGGGCCTGGATACTTTCGCCTATCGGAATCCGCTCCCGGACTTGCGTGTTTTCGAAGTCGACCACCCCGCCACCCAGGCGTGGAAGCGTGAACGTCTCACTGCAGCCGGAATCGACCGTCCTGAAACGTTGACCTTCGTCTCGGTCGACTTCGAAAAAAGCACTCTGGCAACAGGACTGGAATCCAGCGGGTTCGAACGCGCGGACCCGGCCGTCTTCGTGTGGCTCGGTGTCGTGTTCTATCTGACCCCGGACGCCGCCCATGCCACCCTCGAATACATCGCCGGCCAGGCCCGGCGGGTCGAGGTGATCTTCGACTACCTGCAGCCTGCGGTCGGCGACGAGGACCGTGCGTACCAGCAGGTACGTGCCGATCGGCTGGCCGCCGCCGGCGAACCCGTGTGCAGCTACTTCACGCCCGACGACCTCGCCGCACAGCTGCGCGCCCTCGGCTTCACCGACCTCGAAGATCACTCCGCTCCCGATCTCGTCGCCGGATACCTCGACGGATCCGTGACATTCGGGGGCGAACCGCCCCGCACACTGCGCGCAAACCGCATACTGCGCGCGAGCCGCTGAGGATTGCGGCCGCGGTTGCCTCCATGAGCTGAGCGTCCAGGCGCGGGAGCGTCGGGCCAGGACGACCGCGGCCGGCCTGCGCCGTGACCGGTCCGCCCGCCTCACCGGTTGCAGTGCGGGCGTTGACCGAACTCGGTGTCATTCTGGCGGATCGGGGCGGAGTCGGCCGAGGTGGTCCGGGTCGGGGGCCGGTGGTCCCTGGTCGGGCCGCCGATGGTCGGTGTCGCCGGACCCGACCCTGTTCGCGCGCTCGGCGAGGGCGGTAAGGGCGAGGTGGGCGTCGGCGGTGTAGCACATGATTTTGCCTTTGTGGTTCTTCGAGCGGCCGAGTATTCCGGCGTCGGAAAGCTCGGCGAGGGCACGGTGGGCTGCGACGGTCGAGACGCCATACCGGGTGGCGGCCGATTCGGTGGTGAGTACGGGGTGTGTGGACAGGTCGGCGAGGATCTTCATGGCGACTGCGTCCCGGCGGGGTAGGGCGGGGCTGGTGCCCTGCCTGCGACGGTGCTCGACCAGGCGTTGCAGGAGTTGCTCGTCGAGTGCGGCGGCGTCCTGGGCCAGCCGCACTCCGGTCTGTGCTGCTTGCTCGGCGGCCTGGGCGAACCCGATGACCCACTCGTCGGTGTGCGGTGTCATATCGCGGTAGGAGGTCAGGCCTGCCAGGTAGGCATCGGTGCGGGCGGCGAACACGGTGCTGATCGGGATCAGGGTGTACCGCAGGGCGTCGCAGCGCCGCAGTACGGTGTGGATGAGGGCGCGGCCGGTGCGTCCGTTGCCGTCGATGAACGGGTGGATCGTCTCGAACTGTGCGTGGGCGATCGCGGCTCGCACGACCGGATTGCCGTGGGTGGCGGTCAGGAATGTGGCCACGTCGGCGACCAGGGCGGGGACCTCGGACTCGGGCGGGGGTACGAAGTCGGCCCGCAGCGGACTCCAGCCGGGTCCGCCCACCCAGTTCTGTTCGGTTCGCAGGCCGGCGGGTAAGCGGGGTTCGATGGTGTGCTGCAGGTCCACGATGTCCTGTGTCGTGATGGGTTTGGATCGGTCGGCCAGGGAATCGATGGCCTGCTCGGTGGCGTGCACAGTGGCCACTACGTCCAGGGCGGTGCGGGTGCCCGATTGCAGCAATTCGGCGATGGCGAGTTTTTTGGGGGTGATGCGGTTGCCCTCGATCCAGGACGAGGAGATCGACTCGGATCGGATCAGCAGGTGATTGAGGTAGGTGCCCCGGGGTCCGATGCGTTCGTCAGCCCTGGCCAGCACCGCCAACGTGTCTTCGGCGGCCTGCTGGGCCCGGGGTCCGATCTGCGGTAGATCGACCCCCAGCGGGTCGGGGACGTAGGCCCGGTAAGTTCCGGCCTGCCGGTCCCTACGTGCGAGCAGGCCCTCGTCCGACGGCTGCCACAGCCGTTCCACGTACTTCGCCACGGACGCTCCTCACCCTTCACCTTCACGGCGAAAAACTAATCTTATAGTATCTAAAGTTAATTTTATGGCTGATCGCAGAAGGTTGGACAGGTGCGCGGAGGTCTTCGCGATCATTGCCCGGCGAAGCGGATAACCGTCCCACGGACCGGTTATCCGTCGAGGCCATCGCCGCCTATGAGGCGGTGCGGGCCGAGTATCCGGTCGTCGGCGCGACTCTGCACACCACTTCGGTACGGATTGTCGTGGCGGGCGCCGCGGACCTGGAGGATATCCGCGAACTCGCACGGAGGGCGGCGCCGGGGCTGGACGCAGACGCCATCTCGGTCACCAGCAGAGGCGGTATGTGGACTACGGCGAGTACAGCGTATTCCCGGTATACAGCGGTAGGTGACGCCGTCGTTCCCAAGCAGCTCGTCGGGTCCCCGGCGCGCGGGACATCGACTTCTACAACGATATGAACGTCCTCGTGGCGTCGGAGACTCTTCGAGGGTTCGATAACGGTGGTCGCGGAACCGAGGGCTGATCGAGGTACGTGGGGCCGCAGGCCAAGCGGATCGCAAGTCGTCGCCAAGCAGGCTCGGCGACGGTGGGCATCGTCTCGCGCGGCCTGTCGGTCGCCCGCCCCGACGACCTCGTGAAGGACGGTCTGCTGTGTCCGTTTCGCCCGTGCTCTCCCCGCCGCCCCGGCCCTCGACTCCGCCCCCATGGCTGCGCGCATCCGATCCGGCCGCGACACCGGTGGTCGTGGCCCCGAGCCCGGTCATGCAGCGCGTCACCCTGGCCGTGGTGTGTCTGGCGACAGCGATGCTGATGCTCGACATCGCCATCGTCAACACCGCACTTCCGGCCATGGCTCGTGAGTTCGACGCCGGCATGTCCGCGCTGAAGTGGGTCGTCGACGGCTACACCATCACCCTGGCGGCGCTGGTCCTCAGTGCCGGAGGGTGGGCCGACAGGTTCGGCCGGCGCCGCGTGTTCCGCTGCGGCGCGGTGATATTCACGGCCTCTTCGATTGTGTGTGCGATGGCAGGCGGGATGGGTGTGCTCATCGCCGGCCGCATCGTGCAGGGGGTGGGCGGTGCGCTGCTGTTCGCGTCGTCGCTGGCGGTCCTGGCCGATGCCTTCCCCCAACCGGCCGCGCGGACGAAGGCGCTGGCCGCTTACGGAGCGACGATCGGCGCATCCTTCGCCGTGGGGCCGCTGGTCGGCGGCGTTCTCACCGAGACCATCGACTGGCGTGCCATCTTCGCGCTCAACCTTCCCATCGGCCTGGTGATGATCTTTGCGACCCGATGGCTTCGGGAATCGGCGAGCACGTCGCCCCGTCGAGGTGACCGGGTCGGACAGGTGCTGGTGATCGTTGCTCTGGGTGCGCTCACCTTCGGCCTGATCGAAGCCAACGACCGTGGCTGGACCGACGCGGTCACTGTGGGCATGCTGGGCATGGCGATTGTCGCCGCCGTCGGGTTCGTCGCGGTGGAAAGCCGAGTCGCCGAGCCGATGTTGCCGCTGTCGATGTTGCGCAACGCGCGGTTCGCCGGTGCGCACCTGGCCACCTTCGCGATCTCGGCGTCGATGTTCGCGTTGTTCGTCTACACAACGATCTACCTGCAGGGCGTCCTCGGCCTGTCCGCGATCGAAGCCGGGCTGGTGTATCTGCCCGGGACGATGACGATGTTCGTCGTCGCGGGGCTGACCGATCAACTGATCCGACGGGTGCCGGCGAGTGCGCTGCTCGCCGGGTCGATGGTCGCGGTGGCGGGTGGCCTGGCCTGGATGACGACCGGCGGGGTGGAGGGGTCGGGCTGGGGCCTGCTGCCCGGCTTCCTGCTGGCCTGTGTCGGCGCGGGTGTGTTCAATCCCGTGGTCAGCGGCTTGGTGCTGACCGAGAGCTCCGACGACGACGCCGGCCTGGCCGCCGGTATCAACGATGTGTTCCGGCAGTCGGGTATCGCGCTCGGCGTCGCGGCTCTCGGTGCGGTCTTCCCCGCGCAGTCGGTGCTCCACGGTGGATCGCGGACCGAGTTCGTCTCGTCACTGCACACCGCGTTGTGGATCGGCGTCGGGGTCGCGCTGGCCGGTGCCGCGGTCTGCGCGGTGACCATGAGGCAGCCGCGGGCGTGATGTCCAGCGCGGGACGTACCGTGCTCTTACACTTCTGATGATCGCAACATCTGGGTTGCACCAATCGACCGTCGCAGCACCCGCGCTGCTCGGGAGCCGGTGAAGGAGTCGCCCGGTGCGCGAGTATCTCGTCCTCGGGGCATTGGATGTTCGCCAGGACGGTGTGCCGGGTGATCTCGGATCACCCAAGCAGCGTGCCGTCCTGGCCGCGCTGCTCCTCGCCAGGGGCGCGGTGGTGTCCACCGACCGGCTCATCGACGCGGTGTGGGGTGCGACGCCGCCCGCCGCCGCACTGACCAGCCTGCAGGCCTACATCTCCAATCTGCGGCGCGCACTGCGATGCGGCGCCGGCAGGTCGCCGATCGAACGTGTCAGTCCCGGCTATCGGCTCGATGTCACCGGTGACCGGGTGGATCTGATCGAGTTCATCACGCACGCCCATGCGGCGCGACGTGCGACCGTCGACTCGGACTGGGCCGTGGCGCTGGCCGAAAGCGAAGCCGCGTTGGCGCTCTGGCGCGGCCCGCTGCTCGCGGAGTTCGCCGACACGGAGTGGGTGGTCGTCGAGTCGGTGGCACTGGCCGAATCACTGACCGCGGTGCGAGACGCGCACATCGGTGCGCTGCTCGCCCACGGCGACATGGCCGGCGCACTCGCGGAGATCAGTGTGCTGCGCCGCGACGACCCGTTGCGCGATCGAGGCGTCTGGCTTCAGATGGTGGCGCTACATCGGGCGGGCCGTACCACCGAAGCCCTCGATGTCCACGCCGGGCATGTGCGGGCTCTCGGCGCGGAACTCGGACTCGATCCGGGCCCCGAACTGCGCGAACTGCATTCGGCGATCCTGCGTCACGACCCGGTGATCGCGGCCTGGCCGCGGACGCCGAACTGGGCGGGGGCCACAGCGGTCGAGGCGCCCGAGTCTCCGGGTGCCGACCCATCGCCGCCGCGGGATGCCGGCCTACCCGTCCGGCCGCTGGTCGGCCGGGAGTCCGAATGCGCAGCCCTGGCAGCACAGTTCGCCGCCGACTCGTCGTCGACCAGTCGCTGGGTGCTGCTCCAGGGACCGGCGGGGATCGGCAAGACCCGGCTCGCGGAGGAGGCCGCCCGGCTGGCCGACGGCGCGGGGGAGCGGATCGTCTGGGTGCGCTGCCCCGACGCCGAGGGTATCCCGGCATGGTGGCCGATGCGGCAGCTGTGCCGTGCGTTCGACGCGACCGCATCCGAGGTGTTGTCGGTGCCCGACGGCGCCGATGCCGACACCGCTCGGTTCGTCGTCTACGAACGGCTCCAGCACCTCCTGGAGGAGGCCGCCGCACGCGGCCCCCTGACCGTGATCATCGACGACGCCCAATGGGCCGATGCGATGTCACTCGGCTTCCTGACCTATCTCACCGGCGTGCTGCGTAACGCGCCGGTGTGCATGATCGTCACGGTCCGCGATGACGAGGTCGACGCGGACGTGGACCGGCTGCGGGCGACGCTGGTCCGCGCCCACGGCCTGGTCATCGAAGTTCCCCGGCTGGCGACTACCGAGGTCGCGACGCTGGTCGCGGAGATCGCGGGTGAGGCGATCACCGACTCCGACGCGCGCACGCTGGCGCGTCGCACCGATGGCAATCCGCTGTTCGTCTCCGAATACGCGCGTCTGCCCCGGGACCAGCGGCTCGGGCAGGTGGTGCCGTCGGCGGTGCGATCGGTGCTCGCCCGGCGCCTGGCGGCTCTCGAACCGGAGGTCCTCGCGGTCGTCGCGCATGCCGCGGTTCTCGGCGACGAGATCGATGTCTCCCTCCTCGCCGAGGTCATGGGACGAGATGAGGACACCGTCATGGATTGCCTCGACGAGGCCGCCGACGAGCGAATTCTGGTCACGTCGCCCGTCCGGGGCGATACCGGCTTCGCGCACGCGCTGCTCCGCGAGGAGGCGCTCGCCACCATCCGTCCGTTGCGGCGGGCGCGGATGCACGCGCGAGCGGCCGACGTCCTGCTGCGGCTCGGCATCCCCGACGCGACCCGGCGACGGGCCGCGCACCTGTTGTCGGCGGTCGCGGTGACCGATCCGGTCGTCGTGGTGGAGGCGTGCCGCGCGGCGGCCGCCGAAGCCACCGCGCAGTGGGACTCGGGGAACGCCGCCTACTGGCTGGAATCCGCGCTGCGGACCTACGAGGGGATGGCGCCCGCCGAACAGGACGTGTCCGCCCGCGACGGCATCCTGATCGATCTGCTCGAGTCGCTGTCGCGGGCAGGGCGCGCGCGGTCGGTGCTGGAGACCGTCGAGGCGCGACTGGACGAGGCGGTGCGCCGCGGTTCGACGGCGACCGTCGGCCGACTGGCCGGCGCACTGGTCCGATCGGGTGGCGGGTGGCCGTGGATGGCGCCGTGGGGCGGTCCGGGACGGTTGCATACCGTGCTGGCCACCGCAGAGGGCGCGGTCGAGAGCGATGCGGGCAGCCGGGCACGGGTGCTCGCCGCACTTGCGATCGGGCACTGCTACCACCCCGACGCGTCGGTCCCGGCCGGACTGCTCGAACGTGCCGAGTCGCTGGCCGGCGCTGTGGCCGATCCCGAGGTCACCGCCGATGTCGTACTGGCTCGGCTGATCACCTATTCCGGCGTCGCCGACCATGTGGAGGAGTCGATCGCGGTGGCCGCGCGGCTCGGCGCCCTCGATCACCCGCAGGCGCCGGTCGACCGGGTGATCGCGGACTCGGTACTCACCATGTCGCTGATGGCGATCGGGGATATGGGGGCCACCGAGGAGCTCCTGCGGCGCGGGATCCTCGGCAGTGAACGGCTCAAGTTGCCGATCCTGCGAGCGCAGCTGCGGTGGATGGAGCTGACGCTGGCGGTGTGGCGCGGGGAGTTCGCGCTGGCCGCCGAGCATTATCAGATCGCGGTGGCCGTGCATCGGGAGACCGAACTGTACGTCGCGGACAGCGGCGCGATCGCGATGATGGCATTGGCCACCGAACAGGGCCTGCTCGACGACGCCGTGGAAACCGGCGACCTCGATCCGGTCACCTGGGCGAAGGCCATGGCCGCGGAGTTCGGTTTGAACGATGTCGCAATGCTCCTCGCCTCGGGGGTGGCGTCCATCGCGGGTCGCGCCGGCGATACCGAACTGGCCGTCGCGATGGTCGAGGCGTGGCTCGCCGACGAACGACCCATGGTGTGGACATCCCTGGCGCAGGCGGTGCTGCTCGGTCACGTTGTCGCCGATCTGGGCCTCGTCGGCTACGCACAGCCGCTCATCGACTATCTGATGCCGTTCAAGGCGATGGTGGCCACGGTGGGCCAGGTGGGTTGTGTCGGTCCGGTCGGGCTGTCCATCGCGCAGTTGCTGGCGCTCGTCGGACGCCCGGAGGCGGCCCGGCAGATCCTCGACGATGTCGCGGCGCTCGCGGCGAGGACCGGAGGCCTGCCGGCTGCCGTGCGGTGCCGCCTCCTGCGCGCAGTGCTGGCCCCCGGGGGCGCCGAGCGCGACGCCGAGCTCCGGGATGTGGAACGGGTGGCGGCTGCTGTGGGGCTGACGCAGGTCGCCGAGCGTGCGCGCGAGGCCGTCGGTGTTGCGCCAAGTCATCACCAAGGTTTCCCCAAATAACGCGGATGACAGTGAGGGCACGGCAACCAGCCGCCGAAGTTCCGCACAGAAAAGGTCTCCGCCATGACGCTCTCCATCGACGGTGCCGACATCGCTGATCTGCGCTCCCGTGTCCGAGGTGTCGTCTCGCGGCCGACAGAGCCGGCTTATGCCACAGCCGGATTCAACCTCGCCGTGTCCCGGCGGCCGTGGGCGGTGATCGATCCGGTCGATGCCGCCGATATCGCCGCGACACTGCGCTACGCCGCCGACAACTCCTTCACTGTGGCGGTGCACAATTCCGGACACGGCGCCTTCGACATCGACGGCAACTCTCTGCTGGTTCGCACCTCGGGGTTCGATCGCTGCGAGATCGATGTCACCACCCGTACGGCCAGGGTGGGCGCGGGTGTCCGCTGGCAGACGGTGATCGACGCCGCGGCACCGCACGGACTGGCCCCCCTCGCGGGTTCGGCGCCGGCTGTCGGGGTGATGGGCTATCTCACCGGTGGCGGAATCGGACCGTTCGTCCGGACGGTCGGGCTGTCCTCCGATTACATCCGCTCGTTCGAGGTCGTCACCGGTGACGGCAACATCCACCAGGTGACGCCGGAGACGAATGCCGAACTGTTCTGGGGGCTGCGCGGCGGCAAGGGCACACTCGGGATCGTTACCGAGGTGGTCATCGATCTGCTTCCGATCACCGAATTCTACGGCGGTGCAGTCTATTTCGACGGCACTGCGGCGGCGGATGTGTACGCGGCGTGGCTGCGCCTGGCGGCGGACCTGCCGCGTTCGGCGACTACGTCCATCGCGCTGCTCCAGCTCCCGGACCAGCCGGGTGTGCCACCGGTGCTGGCCGGTCGGACGACGGTGTCCGTGCGGCTGGCCAGCCTCGACGATCCCGGCGCGGCGGCCGCGCTGCTCGACGAGGTCCGTGCGGCAGGGCCGGTGCTTCTCGACGCGATCGGCACCTTGCCCTACGCGGCGATGGGTGCGGTGCACGCCGACCCGGTCGACCCGATGCCCACTTCCGAGCGCAGCGGCCTGCTCTCGGAGGTGTCCCCGGAGTTGATCGCCGAACTCTTGCGGCAGGCCGGGCCGGGCTCGGGATCGCCGCAGGTTGTCGTCGAGTTGCGGCTGCTCGGCGGTGCGCTGGCCGACCCGCCGTCGGTGCCGTCGGCCTTCGACCATCGCGGGGCGGCGGCGAATGTCATGGTGATCGGCGCGCTGGTCCCACCCATCGCCGACGTGGTACCCGCACATGCCGAAGGTCTCATCGCCGCACTGTCACCGTGGGCGACCGGTGGCGAGCTTCCCAACTTCGGTACGTCGACCGACCCGGCACGTCTGCGCCGGTGTTACGACCAGGACACCTATGCCTGGCTGGCCGCACTCGGCGCTCAACACGACCCGGCCGGGGTGCTCCGGGTGGGTGCCGTGGCCCGCTGACCGGTGGAGCGTTTCGAGCACGGGAAGCCACCGGGATCGGATGCGGAGGGCGTCGCGGCGCGTCGATCCCCCGGGACGGTGAGGATGCCGTTCCGATCCGGTGATCGTGCCCACCGGCGGGGTGTGGGCACGATCACAGCGGCCTCAATCCCACGGGCCCGGGCCGAGGCCGGCCAGTGCGGTACTGGCTCGCCAGAGCCGAGCGGCAGTATCGGGGTCGGTCATATGCGCATGGGGTGATTCCGGATGTGGGCGCCCACGGAGACCGGCCACCCTGGGCCCCCACAGCTGTCCGCCGGACACGTCGGAGCCGAGGAGTGCTCGCACGATCGGCCGTGCTCCGGCGTGTTTGCCGTGGAGCACAGCTCGTGCGGGGAGCCCGCGCAGGCGCTCCGCGTCGGTCGGGGCGAACAGCGG
>NZ_JBKOOL010000146.1:0-14771 GCF_046764065.1 Nocardia sp. NPDC002869 | reverse complement strand
CACCCACACAGTGTGGGTGAGCAAGCCGCGTATAGACGCGGTGCCGGGCATACCGGTGCACGAGAAGGCCGCCGCCCGCGCTGCCGCGTAACTCGTCGGTGTAGCGGTGCTCGGCCGCCATCCCGATCAGCATGCCGGCGACGATGTACTTGATATCGGCGCTTTCGAAACCGGGTGCCGCGCGCGACCCGCTGCTGGGTGAGGAAGATCAGCTACGCGGGGTGTAGGTGGGGCCGCCTGCACTGCTCTGCATCCCTCCACCGCTAAGGCATCGGCCGGGCCGGGCAGACCGCTCCGGTTTCCCAGGATCTGGCAACTCGGTGATGCTGCCTGACCCCGACTTGTCAGGGAGGGTCGGGTCCCTGCTGCGGTAACGGCGAGGCCGGAGGTCCAGCCCGCGGTGTACCGACAGCCGCGAACCCGCCGATCGATATCCGAGCATCTCCCACACCGGACTCGGCGTCCCGAGGTCTTCGGGCCGAGGTGAGAGCCTTCCTCAACCACATGGTTGAATAACGCGGCCCGACGCGCTATGGTCTTATTCAACCAAGTAGTTGAGGAACCATAGTGAACGAGGACACCGAACAGCTCAACCGAGTGTTCGCGGCACTGGCCGACCCGACCCGGCGCAATCTCGTCGCCCGGCTTGCCGATGCCGACGCCTCCGTGGGCGAGCTGGCCGAACCGTACGACATGAGCCTTCAGGCGATCTCCAAGCATGTGAAAGTCCTGGAGGAGGCCGGTCTGGTCACCAGAAGCCGGGAGGCCCAGCGCCGGCCCGTTCACCTGAACGCGGAGGTGTTCGGCCTGATGACCAAGTGGATCGAGCGCTACCGGCTGAAGGCCGAGGAGCGCTATCAGCGCCTCGACGCCCTGCTGAACCGCATGACCGATACCGACGACCCCCGAGAGAAGGACGCATCATGACCACCACCGAGATCATCGCGGACGAGAAGGTCCCGACCATAGAGATCATCCGGGAGTTCGACGCCGCCCCGGAGCAGGTCTTCCGCACCCACGTCGACCCCGAGCTCTACGCGCAATGGGTCGGACCGCGCGACATCGCCACCCGGATCACCGCCTGGGACGCCCGCACCGGCGGAGCCTGGGCCTTCGCCAACGACCGGGACGGCGTCGAAATCGCCACTTTCTTCGGCAGCTTCCACGAGATCCGGCCCGACGAGCGCATCGTCTGGACTTTCACCTACGAGGGCGAACCCGACGGCGTCGCACTGGAAAAGGTGACCTTCGAACGCCTGCCGGGCGGACGCACCCGGCTGCGGGTCCTGAGCGTGGTCGAGAGTTTCGAAATCCGTGACGGCATGCTGGCCGGCGGGATGACTGTCGGGGTGGAGGAGGGCTACGCCAAGCTCGACGATCTGCTCGCGGAGCGTTCCTGATGGCGGCGGCACCCACCGGCCCGGCCGATCGGCACGCATCCGAGGCGGCCCGGTTCACCGAACTCGTCGAATCCGCCGGGCCCGGTGACTGGTCGCGCCCGAGCCCGGTCGCGGAGTGGACGGCTCTGGATATCGTCGCGCATCTGGTCGAGTGGTCCCGGGGGCTGCTCGGCGGCGCCGATATCGATCTCTCGCCCCTGGACGTCGCCGCGGACCCGGTGGCCGCGTGGAAACGGCACGTCACCGATATACAGGCAATACTCGATAACCCCGCGGGGCGGGTTCTGAGCAACCCGCACTTCGGGCAGCGCCTGGTGGACGAGGCCATCGACGAGTTCTACACCCCGGATATCTGGATGCATTCCTGGGATCTGGCCAAAGCCCTCGGCCGCGAACCAGACCTGGACCAGGACCGTTGCGCGGCCGCCTTGGCCGATATGGAGCCGGTGGAGCAGATGCTGCGTGACAGCGGCCAATTCGGCACCGCCGTCCCCGTCGCCCCGGACGCGTCTCCACAGGACCGGTTGATGGCATTCATCGGCCGGGACCCTGCCTGGACCGGGGCGTGATCCGGTGTTCCGGTCGAGCGATCCACCACCGCAACGGGCTACCGCGAACTGAGGAAGAACTGCCGCGGGCAGTCCGTGGCGAGCGGCCCGCCCCGCAGCGCCGAATCGATCAGATCCTGGAACGCCGCGTCCTTCGGTTCGTCGCGATGTATGACATGGCGGCCGGAACAGAACTGCTGGACGCTGGCGTTCACCGCACCCGGCAGGTGCAGGCGTTCGGGCCCCTCGTTCTCCGAGTAGAGGTGATAGGCCGGGAGACCGGGCGGCAGCGCCGGCGGAGTGTTCAGTTGCTGTAGGAACTCCGAGTCCGGGGCTATGTCACGACATCCGGGAAAGAGCGGCGCGCAGAGAAACCCGAGCGGCTGACCGTAGTTCGGGGTGCCGAAGTCGAGATAGGTTCCCACCGAATCGCTGCCGCCGAGGAACTTCACATAGTGCCGCTGCGCCAGCCCGCCCATGGAGTGCCCGACCAGATCCACCCGCCGGGCACCGGTGGTCCGCCGGATCTCGGCGACCTTGCCGGCGACCACTGCCGCCGAATCCGCGATTCCCTCGGTCCCCGAGGACCCGGCGGGCACCGCGGGCAGCACCATGGAGTAGGCCCGGTAACCGCGGTCGGCCAGTTCCGCGCGCAGATTCTCCAGAATGCCCCGGTCGGCGTCGAAACCACCGATGACCAGAACAGGATTCGCCGGCGCGGGCTCGGCACGGGCGACACCGAGCGGCAGCGCCGCGGCTACGCAGCCCAGCGATACCACAGCGAATCGGGCGAGCACGGCGAGCACAGTTTTCATGAACCTGCTTCCGGAGGCTGAATGGCCGCTGCGCCGTCATCCCGGACCGCGCACAGCGTCGACCGACGGCCAGCATGCTAGTGCGGTAGTCGCGCAGGTTTCGGGAGGCGCGACGGGATCACCAGGACAGGGGGCCGGAGATCATCTCGCCGCGCACCCAGCGAATCAGACCGTCCCCCACCAAGGCATCGCCGGTCCGCCCCAGGGCTTCAGCTGATCGTTCCCGGTGCGGCGATCCACTGAGTGGGCTGACCGGACGCCGCGGCGACCGTCTCGAAGTCACGGTCGTAGTGCAGCACAGTGAGCCTGTTCGCCTCCGCTGTTGCCGCAACCACCAGGTCGACCACACCCGCATTGCGGTGACTCCCCTGTTCGGTAAGTAGTTGTTGCACTCGATGGGCGCGCGCCCACACGTTGTCCGGGGTCACCACCCAGCCGAACAACGCGGTGAGAAGCTCTTTCTTATGCAATCGGTCGGCCAGCGATTGCGCCGTGAAGAGGAGTTCCAGTTCTACGGGGTCGCAGATCGCGACCACTCCGGCGGCGAGCGCTTCGTGCCAGGTCTTACGGACAACAGGGTCACGCAGGACCCGGACTGCGGCCGATGTGTCGATCAGGTAGCTGATCACCGACGGTAGGCGCCCTTGTCGAGCAGAATGTCGAAATCTCCCTGCTCCGCCATCTCACCGAGTGCGTTGAGGGCCTGGACCCGCTTGAGCCGTCTGGAGACCTCGATCAATGCCGCATTGACCGTATCCTTCTTGGTTCCCGTTCCCAGCAGACGCTGCGCTTCCGCCAGCGCTTCGTCATCGACTTCGATCAGTAGTTTCGACACTGCTACCCCTTATATATACTAGATATTCATATATACTAGATATTCAGGTCGAATATACACGATATCCGTGTGAAACACGGCGACGCCGGCGGCGGGACCCGACGGCGTCTCTCCGCACGGCCCCCACGGACGCGGAGTACTCAATCCCGCCGCACGGATTCACGAAGCGCACGAACGAACCAAGCAAACACCGGTCCCAGATCCGGCGGCGCCCGCCACCCGTTGACCGCGGACACCAACTGCCAGTACCGGGCGACCCGGGGATCATCGGCCACCTCCAGCCTTTCCAGGATCCAGCCCCGGAGTACACCGTCGTCCGGCCTGCCGAAGGTCTCGGCACAGCGCCCGGCCAGCCGATCGACTATCGGGGAGGCCGCGGCCGTGCCCGGGTCGATACCTGCTTCCAGCGCCGCGGTCACCTCATCGCACACGGCTTCCGTGAGCTCATGGTGCAGTCCGGTGTCGTCGCCCGCGGCTCGTTCCTTCGCCTGGTATTCGGCCATCCGGCGCACCGCGGCGCGGAAGGTCTCGTCCCGCACCAGTGCCACCAGGTCCATCCACGCGGTGACCTGTTCGGTGGTGGGCTCGGCCGGTAGGTCCGGCATGCTCGATCGCAGCAATTCCACGACAGCGGGGTTCGCGTCGACCGCGCCGAAGGTTTCGTCGACGAAATCGTGGACGAGGCGATGCCGTTCGGCTGCGGACAAGTTGACGGCCCACCGCGAACTGCGCGACGGCGACATTCTCGAGTTCGGCGGCGGCGCGGAGGTAGTCGAGATTCCGGGCCATACGGCGGGCAGTATCGCGCTGCACCTGCCACACCATCGAGTGCTGTTCACCGGTGACACACTGGCGAACGTCCGCGGTGTCACCATGCCCGGAGTGTTCAACCTCGACAGCGCCGCCGTCGAGGCGGCGACGTTCCGGCTGGCCCGGTTCGACGCCGATATTGTCTGTGTGGGCCACGGCGAGGTGCTGACCGCAGAACCACTGCGCATCTGGCGGGCCGACCGGTCGCGACCGAACCCGTCGCAGCGACACTCCCGGTGAGCCCGTGCCGCGGCCTCAGGGGAGCCGCTGGAAGCCCGGCGAGGCCACGGCCAGACGTAGGATCCGGTCGTCGCGATGAGAGAGCGCGAGTTCGTACCAGTCCGCGGTCCGGGCCTCGCCGAAGATACCGTCGGCCCCGGTGGACATGGTGACCTTCCAGCCCAGTTGCTCCCAGATCCGCAGGATCAACGGCAGATAGGCCCGCGGCCGGTCCGGGGGCGGCGGATCGAGGAAATAGCGGGCTTCGAGCCGATCGACCTCGTAGAGGTTTCCGGCGTCGTCGTCGCACGGCAGGATCGTCTCCCCGTCGGGACCATCCTGGGGCCGGGCGCCGAGCCGGCCGCCGAGCGCGTCGAGCAGTTCGGTGACGATTTCGCGGATGCGGGCGCGCGCGGCGTCCTCGGTGAGTTCGCGGTTCCACATGACCGCTCGTGCCGCTCGCACGGTCGACAGGGCGGCGACCCGCTGCCGGAGTTCGTCCGGCGTGACGGGCGCGGCAGGTTCGGGTGGGAGGTCGCGTTCCAGCTGGAAACCGTAGCCCATCAGGTCGTCGAGGGTGCGGCCGAAATTCATGGGCCGCTCCATATCGCCGCCGTACTCCCAGCCGACCGTGTGATCGGGCAGATCCGGGGAGGTGAAGTAATTGGTATCGCCCAGCCCCTTGGCGATCAACATCGCCCGGTCCCCGGGGATTCGTTCGTCGGCATCCCGGTTCCGCACCGATTCGGCCAGGCCGAGCTCGTCGTAGGTCTGCATATCGCGCGGGCGGGTGGGGCCGAAGGAGATACCGTCGAGGTCGGTGAATCCGGCATGGACCATACCGAGGAAAACCCGCAGCTGCTCCGGCAGCGCATCCCAGTGGCGGGGCACCTCGGCCCCGAATGTCGCCGGATCCCAGCCGATACGGAACTCGTGCGGCTGGAACGGTTTCCGCAGCGCGTACAGCAACACCCAATCACCACGCAGCAGACAGACCCGCACATCGTCGAGACATTCGGCCAAGACCGCACCGAACCGGGGCACCAGCTCGAACATATCGAGATTCCACAGCGCCACTGCGGCCGCACACCGGGCGCGGGAGTCATGGGCACCGGCGATCGGGGCCCAGTCCGCGGGGACGTGCGCGGCGGCCGAGGTCCCCGATTCGACGAGCAGCGCTGAGCCGGCACCGAATTCCGCCACGACCCGCGCGAAGTCCACAGTGTCCACACCACGCATTGAACAGGAGAGGTCCGACAGGTGCCGGTCGATCCTCGGTATTCGCCGCCGGCCGTGCCACCATGTGGTGAAGGGGCCCTGGACAGGGAGGTGACGGCATTGCCCGGACAGCGGGGAGACGGCGCCCACGATCCGCTCGGCGGCAGACGACCCACCAGCCATGAGCGCAGTACCGGGCTGCCGTGGGACGCCTCCTACCGGGACGGCCCCGCCCCATGGGATACCGGCCGCCCGCAACCCGCCGTGGTGCGCGTGGCCGCCGAAGGCGGTTTTACCGGATCGGTACTCGACGCGGGCTGCGGGACCGGGGAGAACGCGCTGCACGTCGCCGCGCTGGGTCTGCCGGTACTCGGTGCCGACGTGGCGGAGACAGCCCTGGAAACCGCCCGGGCAAAGGCGGCCGACCGGGAAATCGACGCCGAATTCGTCGCCGCCGACGCGCTCGAATTGAGCAGGATCGAGCGCAAATTCGACACTGTGCTGGACTGCGGCCTGTTCCATACCTTCGACGCGGAGGAGCGCCACCCGTACATCGCGAGCCTGGCATCGGTGACCGACCCCGGCGCGACGCTGTACATATTGTGTTTCAGCGACGAAGGCCCAGACCTCGGCCCACATCCGGTGGGCCTCGAGGAACTGAACGCGGCCTTCACCCCCACCAGCGGATGGAGTATCGCCGCAGTCGTACCGGACCGGATCGAAACCCGATTCCACGACCACGGCGCACCGGCCTGGTTGGCAACGATAGACCGCGTCTGAACGGATTTACACACCATGACGAGCGCAGAGACGGCTCACCGGAATCGCCGTCTACTCTCGGAAGTAATCCATCGTCCACATTTCGTACCCTGCCGTGGTGAACCGGTTTCCGGTCTGCTGCATGACCGGATGCACGGAAGCGACAGGCGTGCCGTCCGAGTGTAAGAACTCGGGGTTGAACCAGGCCGCCTGGACCTCACCGACGAAGGTCGCGTGGTCACCGGCCAAGTCGATACGCGCGATGATCCGGCAACTCATCCAACCGATGCCGGATGTAACGACCGGGCCGTAGCCGGACATCTCGAGATCCCAATCGATCCCACTCGCTCGCAGCTTCTCCGCGGTTGAGCCGACTGGAAAGCGCGAGTACTTGGCACCCAGTTTCCAGACAGCATCCAATTGACTCGATACCGGGACACTCAGGGTAAAGCCCGCCGAGGTCATCATCGCGCGAAACGTATCCCACTTCTTGAATACGGCGACAGCTACATGTTGTGGGTCTGTCGAAACCGAAGTCACGTTGGAGACAGGGATCAGGTTGGGCCCGCACTCGGGCGTCGACGTACCGATCAAGTATGCAATCCGAGGTGCGAGTAGCCGATGAGCTCTCATCACAAATGCGTCCTCGGCCATCACACAACCTCCCTGCCGGCCGATTTGTACTCTCGGATAGCGTCACCCAACGCATTGGCCGACGCATCTCTGGACCAACCTGCACAAAGGTCGTTCCATATGCGCTCGATGCCCACCATCACTTGAGGGATCCGCTGACCACGCGGCGTCTCGAGCACGCGTCGCAAACAATGAAGCGCGGCATCCGGGCCTTCCAGGTGGAGCAGTGACCGAGCCGAGTTGATCTCGGCGAGAGCGAGCGTGGCCGGCCAGGTATCAGCCCGCGCCGGGGCATACATACCGAACGTTCGGTCAGCTTCGCTCAATGCTCTCGACCATTCTCCAAGGTCCGCATGGACCATCGAGTTGTAGTAATGCCGACGAGCCGGTGAGAACGAGAATGTGGCCCCGAATTCGGCCAGGACTCCGGCGTCCGCAGACCTCGAATGCTCGTCGCAAGATCTTCCGATCGCTTCGTGCGCCGCGTGCTTATCCCCGATCTCGGCATAGGCACGCGCCGCGAAGCCGGACAGGCGGACCGCGGACAACCCGTACGGATCTTCAATCCTGTCGATCACATCGAGTACGTCCTTCGATGTACCCCACCACGAATGAATCATGGCCCATGTGCAGTACGACCAGGTGATCAATGATCTGTGCCCGGCAAGCTCAGCGAAGCGTACCGCGCTGCGTGTCTGGATTACAGCAGCTTTCGGTTCAGCGAGATCGTGTGAGACGGACCCCAGAAGCGCACACGTCGCGGCCATCAGAACGTACAGTTCACTCATCTCGGCCGGCCGGACAGCATATTTCAACTGAGCAGCCAATATGTCACGAATGGAGATCAGCTCGAGAAGTACGTTGCCGAGATCCGGGTTCAGCACATAATCCGTAGCTACGCGTCTCAGGTCAGCGGCGGCACTCTCGATCGTCGTCACTTCCACCGCGGGGCGGTTCAGCGATCCACTCAGACTCGATGAATCCTGTGCGGCATTGAGCACAAGATCCTGCAACCCGGTACCGGCGACAATGCCGACGCCGACCGTACGGAGCGCATCTCGCCGGTTCGTTTGCTCTTCTCCTTCGCCCGTAGACGGTGTTCGACCTCTCGGCCGATTGCGCTGAGCCCGCAGGTTCGAGGCGCGCTGCCGGAGCTGCACCAGACGCCCACCTGCATTCAGTATCGCGTCGATTGCCACTATCAGCTCCCGGGACGGCAGATTGCCGTCCTCCCACTCCGCCATCGAAACGTATTGCCGCGAGTAGCCGACCCTGCCGGCGAGTACTCGCTGACTCATACCCGCTTCTGTTCTGAGTCTTTTGATCTCGCGAGCCAATTCATCGGCCAGAGCCGCCCGGCCCGCGGCCGGTGCCACGCTGCGGCCGGTCATCGAATTCCCCTCCTGCTCATGGGTTCATTCTGACCCAGTGCCCTGTAGGGCAACCCACCTTTCGGCGACTTGCTACCTTCCGTCCCCACCGGGCTGCGAGTTCCCTCGAAACAGGCAAGACGCGAGACGAATCGAGTCCGAGGAGAGCCCCATGAAAGAGCATCCGAACGAAACGGGTTCGGCCCTACCGATCAGAGGGTCCATCAGCAATCAAGCCATCGCGGTGGCCCGGTCGCTCTGGCACGCTGATCACGGCACCGATCGAGCATTGCTGGAACGGGTCGCTGCCGGGCTGCGTGCACCCGAGTACTCGGACGAGTTCCACCCGCAGCGCGATATCGATCGGATAATCGCCCGGTACCGGGCAACCCACGGCCGTGCTCGCTGACGGCGGTCCGGTGTGGCCGCAATGTGCCGACCATGCGGTCCCGTGGATCACGGCCGGGCTGCTGGACTGGACGCACAGCACACGGCCCCATCGCCGGGTGCGATGTCCGGAATACCTCTTCTGCCTCGAAGGGGCGCCGGTCGTGGACGGGCACATCGGTGATCACGAGCGCAACGTCTCGGGTATCTGTCCGTGGATCGGTGTGCGGCTGGTGGATTCCGTGCCCGGTTGCGGGTGCGGACCCACCATCACAACCAGGCAGTTGCGGATCGTCCTGCGCGTGGACTGCCGGCCGAACGGGGTGATCCGCTCGGTCGGTTGCCCGGGCAGCGGCTGCCGGGAGATCGTCCGCCTGGTGCAGGGCCGGATCGGCCCGCATGCCGGGCCGTGCCCATGGGTGGGGGTCGAGGTGATCGATCGCGGTCCCCATCCGCCGATCCTGTGAACACCGATTCCGATACAACGTCATGGCATAATTTCGCTACTATTGTGGCATGACGATGTTCCAGGTCAGCGATCTGGCGGGATCCCGGCGCCGCGAGTTCCTAGATGAGGCGAAACGGTCGTCGGCGTCGTTACGCGACACCGACGGGTCGGTGCTCGTGATGTTCGAAGCGCAGCGCATCGCCGCGCTCAAGGAAGCCGCTGCCACCATTACCCAGCTGTTCTCCGCCGAGGCGGTGCTCGCGCGCACCGATGTCCCCACCCCGGTGGAACTGGGCGGACTGGCCTGGCTGGCGGAATTCGATCCCGACGATCGAGCCGAAGCGCTCGCCGAGATCCGAAATGCCGTAGTGCTCACTGTGACTTCCGAAGATCCCAATCCGCTCCGAGAGGTCCTGCACGCGTGGGCGACCACCGCCGCGGTGATGCGGGATCCGCTGCGCCGAGCCGTGCACACCGGGCCGGTCGCAGAGTCCGATTACGTCGAGGTCGACGCTCCGCATCCGAGCGATGACGTCTGAACGCAACCCGCAGCCCGGAGCGTATCGGCCGTTCGTAGCCGCCCGCGCGCCCGGTGGACGACCACCCACGAAACCCACATATCGCGTCCTGGTGCACCGGCAGTACCTCGACGCCTGGAACAGCTTGGCCGACAGTCTCACCGATCAGCGCGAGCTGCCGGTTGATCACCCGCCTCCGCCGCCGACACCGCAGGCGGCCGTCGGCGCGCCGTGGTGATGCTGTGGGTGAGGATCGAGGACAACAGGATCACCAGCACCGGAGCGACCACCGGCGCCCACACCAATTCGATCGGAAGCAGCGCGGCCGACCCGGCCGCCGCCGTCCACAGGACCGCCCCCACGACCGATGGCAGGGTGGTCGGAACGACCCCGCGCGGCGCCGTGACGGTCGCGATGTTCAACAGATAGGCGGTGGCCACCAGCCCTGCCGCGGCCGCCGCGACCAGGCCGGTGTCGGAGAGCGCGAGGACCCCGATCACCAGCAGAACAGCGCCGACCGCCGCCCAGCGCCACCACCAGCCGACCACCACCAGCACGATCGCGGCCGGGGCCGCCCACGGCTGGATCAGGGCGACCAGCAGCACCAGCAGCGTGCCGGACAGATGCGCCAGGAATTTGATCATCGGCGTACCCGGATCCTCCGGCGGCGCTGGGGCAGCAGGCGCATGGTCTGGTCGAGGCGGGTGTCAGCGGCCCACGGGACGATATCCACCCCCACCGTGCTCATATCGCGGTACATCGACATCCGTTCGAGCTGCCACATCTTCTCCATGGTGGGGTCCAGATCGCCGGCGAACGGACTGCCGCGCAACACATCCACCGCCACCACCACATGTCCCCGTTTACGCAGGTCGATCAGTGCGAGAGCGAACTGAGTGTCCAGCAGGGTGGTGAACGCGACGATGACCGCGCCGAGCGGGACCGCGGCGTAGGGCGCCAGGGTGCCGGTGGTGGGGATGTACTCGTCGCCGACATCGAGCACGGTGTCGACGATGCGATAGAACTGCCGGCGGCCGATATCGGGACGCAGCCAGCGCGGCGACTGCCCCAGGCAGACGACAGCGGTGCGGTCGCCGGCCTGCAGCGTGGACTGCACCACCTGTGCGGCCCCGCGCACCGACAGTTCCAGCGCGTCGCTGGCGGGCCCGGGCGCCTGCTGGGAGGTGTCCACCAGGACGACGACGTCGGCGGAACGGTTGGTCAGGCGTTCGGTCACGTACAGGCGGCCGCGGCGGGCGCTCACCGGCCAGTTCACGATGCGCAACTGGTCGCCGGGGGCGTAGGCGCGGATATCGGCGTATTCCACGCCCGGACCGTGCCGGCGCGTGAGGTGCACGCCGAGCCGTTCGGGAAGTTCGGTGCGCGGCAAGCGCATCCGCTGCGGATCGGTGATCGGGTAGACGTAGATCTCCCCGGCCGGCAGGGTCACGGTGGCCAGTGCCATCCCGGCCGGGCTCAACGCCTTCACCCGCACTTTTATCGGGTACCGACCCCAGCGCGCCGCCGACACGGTCAACCGCAGCCCCGCCGGCGCCGTCCCCGAATCCGCGGACTCCTCCACCGTCACCGTCATCCCGTCGACCGCGACCGGTCTACAGCGCAGCAGCGCCTGCCCCTGATCGACGAAGGCGGCGATGGTGACCGTGACCTCCTCGTTCTCGAAACACCGCTGGGTACCGCCGCCGTCCACCTGGATCCGGGTACGCGATACCTGCCAGGGCGCGCCGGCCAGCACACCGAGCATGGGCGAGGCGAACACGACCAGCTGCCAGCTCCCCGCCACCACCGCGACCAGCAGCGCGACGGCCGAGGCGATGGCGAGCAGGTAGGTCAGCGGGGCCGGACGCCAGCGCAGGCGGGCCTCCACCGTGGCACTGGCGTCGCGATGTCTCATGGCGTGGCGGCGCGGGGAACCGGCAGGCGGCGCAGCAGTTCGCTGATCACATCCTCGCCGCGGATGCGCCGCACCCACATCTCCGGCCGCAGGGTGATCCGGTGCGCAATGGCCGGGATCGCCAGGGCCTTCACATCTTCGGGGACCACGAAGTCACGGCCGTTCAGCAGGGCCCGGGCGCGGGCCATCTGCACGAGATCCAGTTCCGAGCGCGGACTCGCGCCGACCTCGACCTGTGCATGGGCCCGGGTAGCGCTCGCCAGCGCCACCACATAGCCCACCACGTCCGGGTGCACCGAGACGAACTCCACCGCGTTCCGCATCTCCAGCAGGCCCTTCGCGTCGATCACCTGGTTCACCCGGGGCTCTGCCGCGCCGCGTTCGAGACGGCGGCGGATCATCTGGGTCTCGTCCTGCTCGGACAGGTAGCCCAGGCGCAACTGGATGGCGAACCGGTCCAGCTGCGCTTCGGGCAGCGGATAGGTGCCCTCGTATTCGATGGGGTTGTCGGTGGCGAGCACGATGAACGGCTGGGGCAGCGGGAAGGTCTCACCGTCGATGCTGACCTGGCCCTCGGCCATCGCCTCCAGCAGCGCCGCCTGGGTTTTCGGCGGAGTGCGGTTCACCTCGTCGGCGAGCAGCATATGCGTGAACACCGGACCGCGGCGGAACGTGAAACGTCCGGTGGACATGTCGTAGATCGTGGAGCCGAGCAGGTCCGCGGGCAGCAGGTCGGGGGTGAACTGCACCCGGGTGAAGTCCAGGCCGAGGGCGGCCGCGAACGACCGCGCGATCAATGTTTTGCCCAGTCCGGGCAGATCCTCGATGAGCACATGCCCGCCGGACAGGATCGCGATCATGATGAGCTGTAGCTCTTCGCGTTTGCCGACCACCACCCGGGAAACCTCCCGGAGCACGGCTTCGGTGCGTTGGACGGTCGCGTCCAAGGGCATCGTCATGTGTTTTCTCGCAATGGGTCGACCCGTTTCACATTCTCTGAAGGCGGCTCAGGATCTCGTCCAGAGCCGCGCGGCCCGGCGCGGGCGTGTTCTGGTCACGTAGCGCCGAATCGGCCGGGTCCACCCAGCGCCACAGTTCGGCGCCGAACAGATGGATCCCGGCGCTTTCCAGCGCCCGCCGGTTCTTGCTGACCCGCACACCCGCGGACAGCTGGAACTCCTTGGCCAGCAGCGGCCGCAGATGCCGATCCCAGTCGGCGCGGCTACCGTCGGCGCGGTCGACGAGCATTTCGGCCCGGGCATGCCAGTGGCGCAGCATTTCGGCGGGCCCGTTCTCCATCTCGTCGGCGAGTTCCTTTTCTCTCTTCTCCGGGCGCAGCAGCACCCAGACGAAGCAGCACAGTGCGATCGCGACCGGCACCCCGGCCGCGATCAGTACGAATTCCCGGGCCCGCAGGCTCGCGGCCACCTCGAGAACCGCGACCGCGACAATTGCGGCCACGACGATCCAGGGCCTGCTCATCTCGGCCCCACCCCGCTCGGCACACCGGCATGCGGCGGTAGGGCGGGTGGATAGCCGCCGGGATCCGGGGCGGCCGATACGGCCGGGTCCGGGGTGCTCTGCAGGTCGGACAGCGCTACGCGTAACAACTGTTCGGCCCGCATCCGCTGCCAGGACAGCATGGAATGCGGGCTGAATCGCGCCTCCTCGAACAGCGCGACCAGTTCCCGGGCGGAGGCCTCGTGCAGCGCACCGTGCTCGAAGGCGCGCGCCAGCACTTCCATGGGTGTGTCGGAGGCCAGCGGGGCCAGACCGCGTGCGTAGACCAGGCCGCGTTCCATCGCCAGATAACAGGCGATGATCGCGGCGCGCGGATCCCGACCGGCCGCGCTCATAGCGGCCAACCCCATCTCGGCGGCTTTGACCAGGGTGTCGGTATCGGTGGTGGGCAGGTCCCCGGCGGCCGGCGATCCGTCGTCGGGTTCCTCGGCTCGTTCGCGCCGCTGGGTGTTGACGGTGACGACGGCCAGACCGGTCACGGCCACCGCCACCAGCGTGCCCGCGGCCGCCGTGGCCAGGAACAACCCGGTTCCGGTCAGGACCGGTTGATCCTCCTGGGTCCCGGGCGGCGTCGCGGGGTGCGGTGGGGCGGGAGAACCGGGCGGCGCGGCCGGAACCGGTTCGGCGACGCGCTGGAACCCGATGAAGTAGACGGCGAACACGATCGCCGCGAGCACACCGACGAGGGCCAGCAGGAACAGCACGGCCAGACCGAGGCGGCCCAGCCGCCAGTGCGACTCGGTATCGGAGTCGAGGTCGGGCAGGGCCAGCGGGAGCCGATGCTGGGAGGCGATCACGCCGGCCAGCAACACCACGACCGAGACGGTGAGCAGCACCGGCATCAACGCCACGGTGAGGGCCGAGGGCGCGTTGCCCGCCGAACCGCTGCTGTCCGGCATGCCCGGGATATGTCCGCGCAGCGCGATGACAGCGCAGACCAACAGCGCGAACACCGCCACAATGCGCGCGATCAGCGCCCGCGACCCGGCCAACCCGATACCTCGAACCTGCTCACTGCCAAGACCAGCCACATGCTTACATGCCGGACAGCCGGTCCGGGAGCGAATCGGCAATATGAAATGACGAGTTTTTCACGTTTATCAGCCCCTTGCCGGCAAACGTACTGCCCATTGCGGGATCGACAGTTATATCTTGTTCCCCGCTGTGAATACTCACAACCTCGTCGAAGACACGGTGACCGATTCCCGATGTCCGAATGCACCCGGTCAACTCGGACGTCGAACGGACGCCGCGCCCCGAACCGCCCACCCGGGCCCGGGCGGGAGGGGTATATAACGGGTTTCCACCCGACCCGCGCCGGCCCCGGTACCCCAACCGCTACCGGCTCAGGACCCGATCGGAAGAAGCGGGGGGA
>NZ_JBKOOL010000145.1:0-14805 GCF_046764065.1 Nocardia sp. NPDC002869 | reverse complement strand
CCGCCGAGCGGGTCGGCGGCGACGGGGCCGTCCTGCGCGACACCCTGACCGGCGAAAGCCTCGAGGTCCACGCCGCGGCCGTGGTCAACGCGGCCGGTGTCTGGGCGGACCAGGTCGATCCGAGTATCGAGTTGCGACCCAGCCGCGGCACCCATCTGGTGTTCGACGCCGCCGCCTTCGGCGGGCTCACCGCGGCGCTGACCGTGCCGGTGGCCGGCACCGTCGGCCGGTTCATCTTCGCCCTGCCCGCCCCGCACGGACGGGTCTATCTGGGCTTGACCGACGAGGACGCGCCCGGACCCGTCCCCGACGAACCGCGGCCCACCGAAACCGAGATCGACTTCCTGCTCGACACAGTCAATACAGTGCTGCGCATCCCACTGACCCACACCGATATCCGCGGCAGTTACGCCGGCCTGCGGCCGCTCCTGCGCACGGCCGGCGACAGCACGGCCGATATCTCCCGGGAGCACGCGGTACTCACCGCGCCGAGCGGGCTGGTGACGGTGGTCGGCGGCAAACTCACCACCTACCGCAAGATGGCGCAGGACGCCGTCGACGCCGCCGTGGCCCGAGCGCGCCTGAGCGCCGGCCCGTGCCGGACGAGGAATCTGCCGCTGGCCGGCGCGGTCGCCGGCGCGGCACGGGACCGGTTGGCCGCACCCCAGCTCCTGATCGAACGCTACGGCGCCGACGCCCCCGCGGTCGTCGCGCTGACCGCCGCCAACCCCGACCTGGCGGTCCCGGTCGCGCCCGGCGCGGATGTGCTCGCGGCGGAGTTCCTGTGGTCACTGGAGCAGGAGGGCGCCCTCGACGCCGGTGACCTCCTGGATCGCCGCACCCGGATCGGGCTGGTCCCGGCCGACCGGGCCGCCGCCCTGGCCGCTGCCGAGGCCGCGGTGGCCGCCGCGGTGTAACTCAGACGTATTCCCAGGTCTCGACTGCGGCCCACATACACGACCGGGGCCAGCGGTCGAGACCGTGCGCGATCTCGGCGGCCCGCACGGCGTGCAGTTGCGGGGTCTCCGCGGCCGGATCGAGATAGCGGAAACCCAGCCGCCGGTAATACGGTCCGTTCCACGGCACCTCGGTGAACGTGGTGAGCGTTATCGCGGGCAACCGGTGGTCGGCGGCCCAGCGCACCGCGCGGTCGATCAGGCGCCGGCCGATTCCCGCCCCACGGTATTCGGGCAGGACCGACACCTGGTCGATATGGGCGTTCCCGTCGACGATGCTCGCGATGAGATATCCCGCCGGGCCCCGATCCGCGGCCGCCCAGACCCAGGCGCGATCGTCCAGGACGAATTCGCCCAGCACCTCGGCCGACAGCGGTTCGTCACCGGCGACCGCGTCCATCCCCACCGCGGCGAACGGCTGCCCCGCCCGCACCTCGATCTCCTGCAGCACCGGGATATCCGCGGCGCTCGCCGCACGGATCACGCCGCACCTGCCCGCCGGACGTACGACAGTGCCGGCTGCCCGGCCGATAGCCCGGCAGCGGCCGCCGCGGTGCGTTCTTCCGGTGCGCTGAGGTGCATAACGGTCCCTACTCTCTGTTCCGTGCGGCGAGGTGGTCTCCCCGCTCACCCCGGCGATCCGTCGTCACCATCTCATAAGCCGGGTAACGGATTCGCATCTATGCTGGATCCGGTGGTGCGCCAGGAAGGAGCCGCGGGTGCGCGTTGATACGTCCACTATCGGGATCGCACCGGGCGAGGGCCTGGTCGCGCGGTTCGGTGATGTCGTGATCTATCTCGTGGGCGCCAATGCGTCCACCGAGCGGATACTCGGTGCGGTCGAAGCCGTGGCGGACGCCGAGCATCCCGGGGCAGCCATCGCGCAGCGGCTCGCCGCGGTCGTCTTCGGGACCGGTTCGGAGCCGCCCCCGTTCGGGCTCGTCGCGCCCACCGCCGACGGCACCCTCGTTCTGCTGCGCGGCCCGGTATCGGCGATGATCTCCGGCGCCGAGGGCTCCCGGCGGCTCGTCGGCGCCCGCGCCTTCACCTGGGTGGACGAGATCGTGCGCGACCCGGTGCGCACACTGACCGTCGGCCCCGGAGCCGACGGCCGGATCACCCCGTATCCGCGCACCGATCTGCGCGCGGGAGTGGTGCCCGGCGGGGGGTTCGTCATCAAGGCCGCGGTGCGCCGCGGTACCAGGAACCAGAACCGGGCCGCCACCCCGGCGAAGAAAGCGGCGACCTCCTACGAACCCGTCGCGACGGCACCGGCCGGGCTCGCCGCGAGCGAGCCGGTATCCGAATCGCATTCCGGGCCCCGCACCGGACTCGCCGAAGCCCCCGCCGCGGAACCACTGCCCGGCACTCGCGCGTGGTCGGCCGCGCCGGCGCCCATGCGCGCGGATCCCGAACCGATCCGCCTGCGCAAGGAACCGGCCCGGCCCCAACCGCACACCCGCGCCGCGCCCAGCGCCGAACAAGCCCATCCGGCCCCGCCGACCCTGGTGGCCCAGGACGGTACCGCCTACCCGCTGGACCGCGCCTACGTCATCGGCCGCGGCCCCTCGGTCGACGAATCGGTACGCCGCAAAACCGCCGCTCCCCTGGTCCTGCAGCGCGATCGCCACATCTCCCGGGTCCACGCCTACCTCTCGGTCGACTCGGGCAAGGTCTTCCTCCGCGACGCCGGAACCGCCGCCGGAACCTTCGTCTCCACGCCCGGCGAACCGCGCTGGACCCGGATCAGCCAGTCCCCGACCGAGCTCCCGCCCGGCGGCCGGATCCGCATCAGCGAGCAGGTCCTGACCTACCACGGCGGATCCGCCTGACTGCGGCGCCTCGGTCGAGCCCCGGGTGACCCCGCGCGCGGCGACTCCGGAACCAGGGCGGGCCCCGCCCACGAAGGTGGATCACAATGGTCGGTATGCACCGCAACGCCCCGACCGACGATATCGACGAGTCCGAACTGACCGTGACTCCGCCGAAGGAGCAGGCCGCCGGGGTCCGGGCGGTGGCCGTGGCTCTGCAGCGTGCGGTATCCGATATGGGCGTCGTGCGCACCGCGCGGACCCTGGCCCGGGTCAATCAGGTGCACGGATTCGACTGCCCGGGCTGTGCCTGGCCGGAGCCGAGCGGTCACCGCCGGCCCGCCGAGTTCTGTGAGAACGGCGCGAAGGCCGTCGCCGAGGAGGCGACGCTCGAGACGGTCGGGCCGGAGTTCTTCGCCCGCTATTCGATCGACGAACTCGCACAACGGTCCGGGTACTGGCTGGGGCGGCAGGGCCGGCTCACCCATCCGATGGTGCTGCGGCCCGGCGATACCCACTACTCCCCCATCTCCTGGGCGGAGGCCTACCGGCTCGTCGCCGAGCAACTCCGCCGTCTGGACTCGCCGGACGAGGCCGTGTTCTACACCTCCGGCCGTACCGCCAACGAGACGGCGTTCCTCTATCAGCTGCTGGTGCGCAGCTTCGGAACCAACAACCTGCCCGACTGCAGCAATATGTGCCACGAGTCGTCGGGCACCGCCCTGACCGGTTCGATCGGTATCGGCAAGGGTTCGGTGACCATCGACGATTTCGCGGCCGCCGACCTGATCCTGGTCGCCGGCCAGAATCCGGGTACCAACCATCCGCGGATGCTCAGCGCCCTCGCCGACGCGAAGAAGGCGGGCGCGCGCATCATCGCGATCAACCCGCTGCCCGAGACCGGCCTGATCGGTTTCCGCGATCCGCAGACCGTGCGTGGTCTGACCACCGGCGTGGATATCGCCGACGATTTCCTGCAGATCCGCCTGGGCGGCGATATGGCCCTGTTCCAGGGCCTGGCGAAATTGCTGTTCGAGGCCGAGGACCGGGCTCCCGGCACCGTGCTGGACCGCGCCTTCGTCGACGCGTACACCGCCGGTTTCGCCGACTACGAGCGGCATATCCGAGCTGTCGACCTGGACACCGTGCTCACCGCGACCGGACTCTCCCGCGACGATCTCGAACGCACGGCCGCGCTGCTGGCCGGTTCGACGAGCACCATCGTGTGCTGGGCGATGGGACTCACCCAGCACACGCACGCGGTGGCCACGATCGAGGAGGCGGCGAACCTGTTGCTGGCCCGCGGCATGATCGGCAGGCCGGGGGCGGGTCTGTGCCCGGTGCGCGGACATTCCAATGTGCAGGGCGATCGCACCATGGGTATCTGGGAGCAGGCTCCCGAATCCTTCCTGGCCGCCCTGGATCGGGAATTCGGGATCGCCAGCCCGCGGACGCACGGTTACGACACCGTCGCCGCCATCCGGGCACTACGCGACGGTCGTGCCCGGGTCTTCTTCGGTATGGGCGGCAATTTCGTCTCCGCCACCCCCGATACCGCGGTCACCGAAGCGGCGCTGCGCCGGTGCGCGCTGACCGTGCAGGTCTCCACCAAACTGAACCGCAGCCATGTCGTACACGGGGAAACCGCGCTGATCCTGCCGACCCTGGGCCGCACCGACCTGGACATCCAGAACGGGGTGCGGCAACAGGTCTCGGTGGAGGATTCGATGTCGATGGTGCATCTGTCCACCGGCAGGCTGAAACCGGTCGGGCCGGAACTGCGCAGCGAGGTCGCCATCGTCTGCGAACTCGCCCGGGAACTGCTGGGCCCGGACCATCCGGTGCCGTGGGACCGATTCCGCGGTGACTACGACCTCATTCGCGACGCCATTGCCCGGGTCGTGCCCGGCTGCGCCGATTACAACGCCCGGGTCCGGCAACGCGACGGTTTCGTACTGCCGCATCCGCCGCGCGATTCCCGCGAATTCCGGACCGCCACGGGGAAGGCCAATTTCGCGGTGAACGAGCTGCGCTGGGTGCCGGTTCCGCCGGGGCGGCTGATCCTGCAGACCCTGCGCAGCCACGACCAGTACAACACCACGATCTACGGTCTCGACGACCGCTATCGCGGAGTCCAGCACGGGCGCCGGGTGGTGCTGGTGAACGCCGCGGATATCGCCGATCTGGGTTTCCGCGACGGCGATCTCGTCGATCTGGTCTCGGAGTGGAGCGACGGCGTCGATCGGCGGGTCGAAGGTTTCCGGCTGGTGGCCTACTCCACTCCGCGCGGCAATGCCGCCGCCTACTATCCCGAGACGAACCCGCTGGTGCCGCTGGATCATGTGGCCGCCCGCTCCAACACCCCGGTGTCGAAAGCCGTCACCGTCCGGCTCGAACCCCATACCCACCGGCCATGAGCAGAGTCACCGCCCGCCGCCGGATGCGGCGCATCACCCCGTCCGGGGAGATCGTCCGTCCCGACACCTTGGCCGTGGAAGAGCCGCTGGAGATCCGCGTCCGCGGCGAGTCGCTCACCGTCACCATGCGTACGCCCGGCCACGATATCGACTTGGTGCACGGCTTCCTGTTCGGTGAGACCCTGATCGGCGCGGCCGCCGATATCCACAGCGCCCGCTACTGCGCCGGAACCGACGACGAGGGGCGCAACACCTACAACGTGCTGGATGTGGGCTTGCACGCCCCGCTCGTGCTCCCGGACCGGCCGTTCCTCACCACCGGTGCCTGCGGGCTCTGCGGGCGCACCGCGCTCGACGAGGTCCGGATGCGCAGCCGGTATCCGCTGCCGGCGCCGCAACCGTTGCTCGATGCCGAGGTACTGGCAGCGCTACCGGATCGCCTGCGCGCCCACCAGTCGGTTTTCGATGCCACGGGCGGTCTGCACGGGGCAGGCCTGTTCACCGCCGACGGTACGGGCCTGGTGGTCCGTGAGGACATCGGCCGCCACAATGCCGTAGACAAGGTGATCGGCTGGGCGCTGCGCGAAAACCGCATTCCGGCATCCGATCTCGTGCTGGTGGTGAGCGGGCGGGCATCGTTCGAACTGGCACAGAAAGCTGTCCTGGCCGGTATCCCGGTCCTCGCCGCCGTCTCGGCGCCCAGTTCGCTGGCGGTCGACCTGGCCGACGAATCCGGTCTCACCCTGGCGGGGTTCGTACGCGGCGAGACCATGAACATCTATACCCATCCGGAGCGGATCCGCGGTATCGGCGCCACCGGATGACTCGGGCCGGATGACCTCGAGACCTCCCTCGATTGCGGCCGTAGGGTCCGGCGGCGCCGATTCCCGGCACCAGTGAGACGCACACGACCCTCGGCATGGACTGAGCGGGCCGGCAGCCGTACTCGCTATCGCGCGACCACACCGGCATAGTCGGCCAACTCGATATCGTCTTTGGCGTCGCCGGCGAACTTATCCATCAGGTCGAACCAGCGTGACCCCAGGAACCAGTTCCGGAATCGCAGGCCGGGAGCCGTTTTCGGCGCCAGGAACGGGCCCGGGCTGCTGCTGCCACCGAGTTTCGCGTACCGGCGCATGATCCGGTCGTACCGGGCGAAGGCCACGGTGTGCTCACCCGCGGCGGCGGCGAGTTCACCGGCCAGCACATAGGCTCCCACCACTGCCAGCCCGGTTCCGAAGCCGGCCAGGGTGTTGCCGTAGGCGCTGTCGCCGACCAGGGCCACCCGGCCCGACACATAGCTGGGCATCCGCACCCGGGCCAGCGCGTCCAGGTAGAAGTCGTCGTGCCCGGGCAGTTCGGCGAGCATTTCGGCGACCGGTCCGTTCATCCCGGCGAAGTGTTCGGCCAGTACACGCCGCTTCTCGGCTTCATCGGCGAATGCCCGTGCGGCAGCGGCGAACATGTACATCTGCTGCGCCTTCGGCCCACCGCGGACCGCGAGCCGGCCCGGAGCGCTGTACGCGTGAGAGACCCGCCGCCGCGGTCCGTCGCCGTGTTCGGCGGCGAGTGGTTCCCCGGCGATGGCGTAGTAGTAACCGCGGTGCCCGACGAACTTCTCCTCCGGCCCGAACGCCAGCCGGCGCACCCGGGAATGGATGCCGTCCGCGCCGAACACCAGGTCGAAGCGGCGTGCCGGACCGTGCTCGAACTCGACCTCGACACCGCTGCCGGTATCCCGCAGCGCGGTGATCGAGTCACCGAATACATAAGTGCAGCGCTGGGCGGTCGGGGCGTAGAGGATCCGAGCGAGATCGCCCCGCAGGATCTCGACGTCGCCGCCGGTGAAGTCACCGGATATCCGGGCCTGTTCCCGGCCGTCGGCGTCGACGAAGACCATATCGGTGGCGCCGGTACTGCGCCGCCGGATCTCGTCGTAAACACCCATCCGCTCGAGCACTGTGCGCTGCACGGATCCCTTGAAATCGACGGCCTGCCCACCCGGGCGCAGGGCCGGGGCCCGTTCGACGACGGTGACGTCGAACCCGTAGCGATCGAGCCAGTAGGCGAGCGCGGGGCCGGCGATGCTCGCCCCGGAGATGAGAACGGTGCGGTTCTGCATGACGGACTCCATCCATAATCTGCGTCCAGCGGAAACTGTTTCCGACGGACGCTGATTAGCGTATGGTAGACACAGTTCCACGTCAACCCACTCCGGAAAGGGACCCGATGGCGACGCCGACCGTGCTCGAGCTGCTCTGGGGGACCGACCGGCGCCCGACCAGAGGCCCCAAGCCGACGCTCACCCGGGCCGCGATCGTCACCGCGGCGGTCGAGCTGGCCGATACGGAAGGCCTGGCAGCCCTCTCCATGCAGCGACTGGCCGATCGCCTCGGCTATACGAAGATGTCGCTGTATCGCCATATACCGGGCAAGGCGGAACTCACCGCACTGATGGTGGAGGAGGCCATGACCGGCCTGCCCGCCCTGGACTCGGGATCCCCGCGGTGGCGTACCGGCCTGCGGTCCTGGGCACTGCTGACCTTCGAGCGGTACCGCCGCCACCCGTGGGTGATGGAACTACTCGCCGGAGCGCGGCCGATGGGCCCCCACGAGCTGAGCTGGACAGAGGCCGCACTGGAGGCGATGGCGGATATCGCCCTGACCGGCCCCGAGCGACTGGACACACTCGTCGTACTGAACGGACATGTGCGCAGCCTGGCCCAGCAGGTCGTCGGCCCCGGCGCCACCGAGGAAGAATTCACCGGCGCGATGGCCGCGGCACTGGAATTGGCGGGCGACCGATTCCCGCGGCTGGTCGCGGCCGTATCGGACCCTCCGCCGGCCGCCGGAGCAGCGGCCACGCAACGCGACGCCGCCCTCGAATTCGGCACGGAGCGCATTCTCGACGGAATAGCGGCCCTGCTCGCCGACCGTGGCACGCCCGGCGACTAGGGGCGGGGGGACCCGGATCCGGCCAGAGCGCGGCACTCACATACCCGGCAGCCGGACGCCCCGGTCCGCCGCCACCCCGGCCATTTTCTCGGCCTCGTCGATGGCGACCGCCACATAGGTGCGCAACCCGTCGTCGTCCCGCCGCAGCAGGTACTCGTAATCGCTGTCGGTGAGCAAGGCGTCGTCGCCGTCGTAGAAATGCCAGCGCACCCGCACCCGCAGCAGCGAACCGGTCAGTTCCGCGTAATCGACCACGGTGTGGTCGACACGCGCCAGACCCAGCATCTGATAAATGGGATGAGCCTGCGCCAGCCCCTGGGCCATCTCTTCCCGCGAATGCAGCGCACCGACGAAAGCGTCACTGACAATGGTGCCCGGAATCCCCCACAGGGCCGCCGTGCGCTCGGCGTCGTAAGCGCTCAGCGTCGATTGGTATTCGTCGAGGAACGATTCGAGTTCTTCGCGGATGGCCATATCGCCACGGTATCCACATTCCCCCCACCAGGGCCGCGAACCGCCCGGAATCGACGTGCCCGATCGGATACGGCGGTCCACGACAGCCACCCGCCGGGCCACGCCGGTCGTGTCATCGACCGGCTCGGCCACGGCCGGCGTTCGGAGCGTCCACCCTCGAACGCTCCACCTCCTCAGTTGGCCAGCGCCTCCAGCAGCGCCGCCCGCTGACGGGCGCCCAGCCCGCCGATCCGGCGGTCCTCCGGGATATCCGCCTGGTCCATCAGCTTGGCGGCCTTCACCGGGCCGACACCGGGCAGCGCCTTGATCACGGCGACCACCTTCGTCTTCTTGACCAGTTCATCACTATCGGCCTTGCGCAGCAGGTCGGCGACAGAGACTTTGCCGTCTTTCACCTGACCGATCAGTTCGGAGCGCGCCTTGCGCACCGCCGCCGCTTTGGCCAGAGCCTCCGTGCGTTGTTCCGCGGTCATCGTTGGCAGTGCCATATCTCCTCCGCTTTCACTCATCGCTCGAACATCTGGTTTGACCGGGTCGATTCAACATCACAATACCGACACCGACCGGTCGACACACCGTCCGGACCTGCAGTCATAGCAATGTTTTCTGATTCGATCCCCCGGTAGGAGCCCGGAAACCGGCGGACCGGTCACTGGGATCCGGCACGAAAGAACACCTGAAACACGTAACACTCGAACGCGCTGCGGCGAAATTCAGAGCAGACGCATACCTGCACGGCGGCGGTTCAACGGCGAACCGAGGGGTCAGTGGAGATTCCCGACCGCCCTGCACGGCCAGCGCGTCTACCAGGTATTTCTCCGCCACACCGCAGTAGCGGACATATATGCGAACATCCTTTTACGGCGCGATCCGGCGATCGGACGCCCTCACGACTGCTACGCTCCCCAATCTAGAACACGTTTCAATTTCGGTAGGAGTGGTGATGGCACGGGAGATCCGCGACGTGGTCGAGCAGTACGTGAAACTGGTCGGCTCGGGGCCGACCGCAGATATCGTCGATCTCTACGCTCCCGACGCCGTGATCGAGGATCCGATCGGCACCGAGCCCAAACAGGGCCACCAGGCCATCCGCGAGTTCTACGACGTGATCGCGAGCCTGGAGCGGGAGACCAGCCTCGCCCCGGAGACGGTACGGATCGCCGGAAACCACGCCGCCTTCGTGTTCACTCTGGTGACCAGAGCGGGCGGGCAGCGTATGACGCTCAGCCCGATCGACACCATGGAGTTCGACGCGGAAGGCCGGATCATCCGTATGCGCGCCTACTGGGGCGCCGACGATATGTCCGTCGAACCCGAATGAGCGGCGAAGTGGCGACTCGACTGCGCTGAGCCGCCGCCTCGCTCCGCCCCGGAGCCGCAACCCATCACCGGCCTGGCCCCCGGCGCGCACCCGGCCTACCCTGAGCACAGGCGCGGGTGCGCTCGGTCACAGAAGGCGCTCCGGGGCGTTACGTCGAGGGCCGCTGTCTCGTCCGAGTTGCAGGGAAACGAACCCCACCTCAGAGGAGACCCGATGAGCACAACACGCATTCCGGCCGTGGCCCCCGAAAATGCCGGGTTACTGACCCGGGCGCTGTACTGGTTCGCCAAACGCCAGTTCGGCGAAGTCCCCGAACCCTTCGCCGTCGGCGCGCACCACACCGGCCTGCTGGTGGCCGGTGGCGTCCACGAACTGCTCGCCGAAAAGGCGTCGAAGAAACTGCCGGCGAATATCCGCGAGATCGCGGTCTACCGCACGGCCTGGACCGTCGGCTGTTCCTGGTGCGTCGACTTCGGGACCATGCTGCAGCGGCTGGACGGCCTGGATATCGAGCGGCTCCAGCACATCGCGGACTACGAGACATCACCGCACTACACCGACGACGAACGCGCGGCCATCGCCTATGCCGACGCCATGACCGCCACCCCGATGACCGTCACCGACGAGCAGGTCGCCGACCTGGAGAAACGTTTCGGCCGGGCGGGAGTCGTCGAACTGACCTATCAGATCGCGCTGGAGAACTCGCGGGCCCGCAACAACCACGCCCTCGGCATCACGGCGCAGGGGTTCGGCACCGATTCCTGCCGCGTGCCCTGGGCGTGAGACCGGCGTCGCGGCTCAGATGACCCAGCAGGCGTAGCCGATGTGCTCGCCCCGGCCCACGAAGACCCGCACATACGGAGCCTGGTCGTTCCCACCGGTCGGCTGGACCGCCTGCAGGGTGTGATCGCCCTCGTAGGCGGGCACCCAGTGCACCAGCGCCAGCCCACCGCCGTCCGGCCCGACCGTGGCGAACGGAATCCCGTTGTCGAGGAAGGTCACCGCGGTCACCGCCTCGGTGAGCCAGGCCCGCACGGTATAGCTGCACCCGGTACCGTAGTTCGTCCGGATGCCGGCATTCAGGTCCGGGGTCACACTGACCTCGCGCACGGTCGCACCGGCCGGCGGCGCGGTGAGCAACAACGAGACGAGTACCGCCGACAGCGATACGCCCACGCGGTTCCACCGCATGGGCGTATCGGCGACATCACGCCGCCCGGACCGGGTATCCCGCGCAAGCAGCCGTATCGCCATGACCTGCTCCTCCATCGCACGAATGCCGAGGGGTCACCGAGAATACTGCGGGCCGGCTCCGGACCGGCCCCGGTCGCGGGGCCTCAGGCCGACTTGTCGCGGCGCTCCGGACGCTCCCGCTTACGCGGCACGATGGTAGGCAGCACATTGTCGTTCACCGTATCCGCGTCGACGACGACCTTGGCCACATCGTCCCGGCTCGGGATATCGAACATGACCTGCTGCAGTACTTCCTCCATGATGGCGCGGAGCCCGCGGGCGCCGGTACCACGCAGAATGGCCTGATCGGCCACGGCCTCGAGCGCGTCCCGGGTGAATTCCAGATCCACGCCGTCCATCTCGAACAGCCGGATGTACTGCTTGACCAGCGCGTTCTTGGGTTCGGACAGAATCTTGACCAGGGAATCCTTATCCAGGTTCGTCACCGACGCCACCACCGGCAACCGGCCGATGAACTCGGGGATCAGACCGAACTTGATCAGATCCTCCGGCATCACCTCGGCGAAATGATCGGTGGTGTCGATCTCGGCCTTGGACCGCACCTCGGCGCCGAATCCGATCCCACGGTGCCCGGTACGGTCGGAGATGATCTTCTCCAGACCGGCGAACGCCCCGGCCACGATGAACAGCACATTGGTGGTATCGATCTGGATGAACTCCTGATGCGGATGCTTGCGCCCACCCTGCGGCGGCACACTCGCCTGAGTTCCCTCCAGGATTTTCAGCAACGCCTGCTGCACGCCCTCGCCCGAGACATCACGCGTGATCGACGGGTTCTCGCTCTTGCGCGCGATCTTGTCGACCTCGTCGATATAGATGATCCCGGTCTCGGCGCGCTTCACGTCGTAATCGGCGGCCTGGATGAGTTTGAGGAGAATGTTCTCGACGTCCTCACCGACATAACCGGCTTCGGTGAGCGCGGTGGCATCGGCGATCGCGAACGGCACATTCAGCATTTTCGCCAGCGTCTGTGCCAGATAGGTCTTACCGCAACCGGTGGGGCCGAGCATCAGAATATTGGACTTCGCCAACTCGACGCTTTCCCCGCGCGCGTCACGCCCCTTGTCGCCGGCCTGAATACGCTTGTAATGGTTGTACACAGCGACCGCCAGCGTGCGCTTGGCCGTGTCCTGCCCGATCACGTAGTTCTCCAGGAAATCCCGGATCTCCGCGGGTTTGGGCAACTCATCGAGTTTGACCTCGCTGGACTCGGCCAGCTCCTCCTCGATGATCTCGTTGCACAGATCGATGCACTCGTCGCAGATGTACACCCCTGGTCCCGCAATGAGCTTCTTGACCTGCTTCTGGCTCTTTCCGCAGAACGAGCATTTGAGCAGATCGCCGCCGTCGCCGATGCGCGCCATCTCGTGGGTCCCTACTTCCTTGTTCGCGTGCAACCATCCGTCCAGCTTCCAGCCGACCGCCGCCTGCGGTGGAACGAATCCGGCTCGATCACCCGGATCGAAGGGCGGTGCTGTCAACCGGGAACAAAGGTCCCTGGGTTTGACCGTACCCGGTGTGTGCGATGGAGGTCGACAACTCGGGCAGGTTTCTCGTCGCGGTTGTGCGGGGATTCACGCGGATACCGCGTCACGGCACATTTTCCGGATACCGAATCATCCGGGGTGTGTCGCGACGCCGCAGCGGGAATCCACCTGGCCCGGGCCCCGCCGCCCGGCCGGCCCGGCGTTCCGTTCACACGGCGCGCCGGAGCCGGAGGCGCCTCACTTCTGGGCGCTGAGCTTGCGGTAATCGAATACCGTATCGATGATCCCGTACTCCTTGGCATCCTCGGCCGTCAGGATCTTGTCGCGGTCGGTGTCCCGACGGATGACATCGGGGTCCTTACCCGTGTGCCGGGCCAGGGTGGTCTCCATCAACCGGCGCATCCGCTCGATCTCGGCCGCCTGGATCTCCAGATCCGACACCTGCCCCTGGATACCGCCCTCCACCGACGGCTGATGGATCAGCACGCGGGCGTTCGGCAGACAGGCCCGCTTACCCGGGGTCCCCGCCGCCAGCAGCACCGCCGCCGCCGAAGCCGCCTGGCCGAGGCAGACGGTCGCGACATCGGCGCGCACGTACTGCATGGTGTCGTAGATGGCCATCAGCGAGGTGAACGAACCGCCCGGCGAATTGATGTACATCGTGATATCGCGATCGGGATCCAGCGATTCGAGCACCAGCAGCTGCGCCATGATGTCGTTCGCCGACGCATCGTCGACCTGCACGCCGAGGAAGATGATGCGCTCCTCGAACAGCTTGTTGTACGGGTTGGATTCCTTGACGCCGAAACTCGAATGCTCGATGAACGACGGCAGGATGTAGCGCGACTGCGGGCCCGCCGGGGCGATACCGCCGAGGCCACGAGGATCGATCGGATTGGCCATATTCGTCTCCAAGTCTGTGAGTGAGCTGTCCGCTGGACGGATTCGCGAACACCGGCCGGTCATCCGGCCCGGAGTCGCCGACAACGCCCTAGTTGCTGCCCGTGCCGCCCGCCTGGCGCGCATTCGTGATCACACGGTCGATGAAGCCGTATTCCAGCGCCTGATCGGGCGTGAACCAGCGATCGCGGTCGGCGTCGGCGTTGATCTGCTCCACCGGCTTACCGGTGTGCATCGCCTGCAACTCGTTGAGCTCACGCTTGGTGTATGCGAACTGCTCGGCCATGATCGCGATATCCGCGGCCGAACCACCGATACCGGCCGACGGCTGGTGCATCATGATCCGGGTGTGCGGCAGCGCGAAACGCTTTCCCGGCGCACCCGCGGTCAGCAGGAACTGCCCCATGGACGCGGCCAGGCCCATCGCGGTGGTCGCGATATCGCATTCGGCGTACTGCATGGTGTCGTAGATCGCCATACCGGCGTTCACCGACCCGCCCGGCGAGTTGATGTAGAGCGAAATATCTTTGGTCGGGTCCTCCGCGGACAACAGCAGGATCTGCGCACAGATCTTGTTCGCGATGTCGTCGTCGACCTGGGTGCCGAGAAAAATGATGCGCTCACGCAGCAGGCGCTCGTACACCGAATCGCTGAGGTTGAGCCCAGCGGTCGGAGCTGTCATGACCTCGGCTTGATTGATTGTCACGGATACCTGCCTTCTCTCGCCGGCTCGTTGCTGTCACAAACATTAACGAAGCAGGGCGGCACCGAACTCCCGGTACCACCTTGATTCGCTCAGAGCGCAATATCATGGCGCCGCCTACGGCGGCGCGGGGGTTGCGGCCCCCTCGGTCCTGCTGTTGCGCGCCCGAGACTCGCGCCTTCGGCGCATGCACTTCGGACGCGCAACAGCAGGACGGGCCGCAACCCTTGGTGGGCCTCGCCGAACTCGGCACCGGGCGGATGCGGTCGTTCGTGGAGGGAAACCGTTCCAGAGTCTGCGGACACGAACAAGTAGAGCCCGCGCTCCAAGGTTCGCCATGCGAAATGAACACACTGGCCGAATACTGTGTCCCACCTTGGATGGACCTGGTCAGCCGTGCATCGGGAGCTCGATGTGCGACGCAACCACATGCGTCGAGTCTTACGAGACACCTCCAAGGGTTGAGGCCCGTCTCGCCGTTTCGGCCTCGAAAGCGCATGAGCCGAAGGCTCGAGTCCCGAGGCCGA
>NZ_JBKOOL010000144.1:0-14943 GCF_046764065.1 Nocardia sp. NPDC002869 | reverse complement strand
GCGGGGCGTCGTTTGGTGTGTGGGCGGGGGGTGGGGCGGGTGGGTGCCAGCATCCCCACCCCCCCCACCCCCCCCCGGGCCGCCCCCCGGTGGCCGGCGGTGCTCCGGCCGGGTCGGCGACGGTTTTCCACGGCGGGCCCTACTTGTCGGCCTCGGCGTTCGGCTCGGTGTCCACGCCGAGGTCGTACTCGCTCAGATCCACGGCATCGGTGCGTTCGTCTCCGATATCCAGCAGTTGCGCGACGGCGTCGGAATCACCGTGCGCGGCCCGTTCGCGCAATTCGGTCAGGTTCGGCTCGCGATGGCCGGACCGTTCGGGCTCATACATACAGCGCACCTTCCCTGGAGGTTCGCGCCGAGCCAGCGGCTCGTACGCTCCGGCATCCGAGCTTAGGTGCGTTGCCGGATCGCCGCCGAATCCGCAGGAAGATCCCCCCGGCCAGCCGAACTCCATGACGTCGAACATGACCGTGGAGCCGTCGTAGGTGGCGTAGTCCGCCGATTCCAGGCAGCGCACCTGCTCGACCTGCCGGCAGGTGGAGGCCAGTGCGAACGGGATCAGGTCGTTGACGAATCCCGGGTCGACCCCGTTGACGAACAGACTCGTGCCACCGGCGGTGGCGGCCGCCTCCACCTCGGCGAAGAATTTCGCCGGCAGCGTCCCCCACGGATACATCAGCAGCCCGGGCGCGGTGCCCACGACGTTCACTCCGGCGGCGAGGATGCGGCGGATATCGGCCATCGCCTCGACCAGCCGGGTATCGCCCATGGCGCAGTACACCGCGCAGTCCGGGCGGGTGGCGCGCTCCAGCTCGCCGAGCGGGCCGCGCAACGCTGACCGACCCGCTCGGCGGGAAAGCGACGGGTCAGCCGCGGACCCGGGCGAGCACCGCCTCGACCGCCGATTCGGCGGGAACGTCCTGGGTCTCCCCGGTGAACCGGTCGCGCAGCTCCACCCTGCCCTCGGCCCAGCCCCGGCCGATCACCAGCACGTAGGGCATACCGAGCAGTTCGGCATCCTTGAACTTCACTCCGGGCGAGGCGGTGCGATCGTCGAAGAGGATGTCCAGGCCCTGCGCGTTCAGCGCCGACACCACCTCTTCGGCCCCGGCCCGGGCCGCCTCGTCCTTGTTGGCGATCACCACGTGCACGTCGTACGGCGCGACCTCGGACGGCCAGCGCAGACCCTTGTCGTCGTGCTGCTGTTCGGCGATGACCGCCACCATGCGCGAGACGCCGATCCCGTAGGACCCCATCACGAGCCGCACCGGTTTGCCGTTCTCCCCCAGCACATCGACCTCGAAAGCGTCGGTGTACTTGTCACCGAGCTGGAAGATGTGGCCGATCTCGATACCGCGCGCCGAGACCAACGGGCCACGGCCGTCGGGCGACATATCCCCGTCACGCACCTGCGCGGCCTCGATGGTGCCGTCCGGGGTGAAATCACGGCCGGACACCAGGCCGACGACATGTTTGCCGGGCGCGTCGGCGCCGGTGATCCAGGAGGTCCCGGTGACCACCCGGGGGTCGACCAGGTAGCGGATACCGTTGGCCTGCAGGGCCTTCGGGCCGATATAGCCCTTCACCAGGAAGGGGTTCGCGGCGAAATCGGCGTCGGTGAGCAGTTCCACCTCGGCCGGTTCGACCGACGCGCCGAGACGCTTGTCGTCGACCTCGCGATCGCCGGGCACGCCGATACCGACGATCTCGGTCTTCCCATCGGGATGCCGCAGTTTCACCATGACGTTCTTCAGGGTGTCCGCGGCGGTCACCGAGCGACCGTAGCGCTCGGCGATTCCCGCACCGTTCGCCCAGTCCACCAGGGTCGCGATGGTCGGGGTATCGGGGGTGTCGTGAACCTGCGCCTCGGGCTGCCCCTCGACGGGCAGCGGCTCGGGCGCGGGAGTGACCACGGCCTCCACATTCGCGGCGTACCCGGATTCCCGGCACACCACATAGGTGTCCTCGCCGACCGGGCTGTCGGCCAGGAACTCCTCGGAGGCACTGCCGCCCATGGCGCCGGAGGTCGCGGCGACGATCACGTACTTCACGCCGAGCCGGTCGAAGATGCGCTGGTAGGCCTCGCGGTGCGCGGTGTAGCTGGCCTTCAGCCCGTCCTCGTCCAGGTCGAAGGAATAGGAGTCCTTCATGATGAATTCGCGACCGCGCAGGATGCCTGCCCGGGGCCGTTCCTCGTCGCGGTACTTGGCCTGGATCTGGTACAGGGTGACCGGCAGGTCCTTGTAGGAGTTGTACTCACCCTTCACGGTGAGGGTGAACAGTTCCTCGTGGGTGGGGCCGAGCAGATAGTCGGCGCCCTTGCGGTCCTGGAGCCGGAACAGGGCGTCACCGTATTCGGTCCAGCGGTTCGTGGCCTCGTAGGGGTCACGCGGCAGTAGCGCCGGTAGCGAGATCTCCTGCGCGCCGATGGCGTTCATCTCCTCGCGCACCACCTCCTCCACCTTGTGCAGCACCCGCAGGCCCAGCGGCAGCCACGAGTACACACCCGGCGCGATCCGGCGCACATAGCCGGCGCGCACCAGCAGCTTGTGGCTGGGCACCTCGGCGTCGGCGGGATCGTCGCGCAACGTACGGAGGAACAGTCGGGAGAGGCGGGTGATCACGGTTGCCCAGCGTAGCCCCTGTGCGCCCGCCGGCCACATTCGATTACCGGTGGTGGGCGCGGTGCGCTCGGCGCGGGCGCCACGCCCCGGATCCGTCCCGCCGGGGCCGGCGGGCGCGCGGGGCGGCGGCCGGTACCGTAACCGGTCGTGCTGGTGCTGCTCCCCCCTTCCGAAACCAAATCCGACGGCGGTTCCGGCGGCCCGCTGAATCTGTCGGCGCTGGCCTTCGACTCGCTCACCGAAGTCCGTACGCAGCTGGTCGGCGACCTGGTCGCACTGGCCGGTGACCCCGACGCCGCCCGGTCCGCCCTCGGGCTGGGTAAGAACTCCGAGGCCGAGCTGGCCCGCAATGCCGCGGTGCGCACCTCCCCCACCCGGCCGGCGCTGGAACGCTATACCGGCGTCCTGTACGACGCGCTGGCGGCGAGTTCCTTCACCCGGGCCCAGCGCGCGAAAGCGCTCGCCCGGATCGCGGTCGGCTCGGCGCTTTTCGGCGCGGTGCGGGCCGGCGATCCCATCCCCGCGTACCGGCTGTCGGGCGGCTCGAAACTGCCGGGCCGGCCGACCCTGGCCGCGGTCTGGCGTGACCACCTGGGCCCGGCCCTGCGCGACGCGGCCGGCGACGAACTCGTGGTGGACCTGCGTTCGGGCACCTACCAGCAGCTCGGCCGGGTACCGGGCGCGGTCACCGCGACGGTGCTCACCGAGCACGCGGACGGATCACGCACGGTGGTCAGCCACTTCAACAAGCACCACAAGGGCCTGCTGGCCCGGGCCCTGGTGCTCACCCGCGCCGAACCCGGGGATATCCGTGCGGTGGCCCGGGTCGCGGACAAAGCCGGACTGCGCACCGAGATCGCCTCCGATACCGAGCTGGTCGTCCTCACCTGATTCCGGAACGGCCGGTGTCGACGCGACCGATCCGGCGGATACCGGAGGTTCGCGGGCATCGGCCGAGCCCAGGACCTCCGCTGGGCGGCTGCGGACCGCACCGCACCGGGCCGTAGGCTCGAGCCTTGTGCCGAACACGTCAGCCGATACCGACAACCTGTCCGCCGGGGACTCGAACTACCTGGTGGGACTCGATCTGAACGGACGCCGGGTCGTCGTCGTGGGCGGGGGCAGCGTGGCACAGCGCCGGTTGGGCCTGCTCATCGCCGCCGGTGCCGTCGTCGAGGTGATCACCCGGGAGGCCACCCCCGCGGTCGAGGCGATGGCCACCGCGGGCCAGATCACGCTCACCCTGCGCGATTACGCCGACGCCGACCTCGACGGCGCCTGGTACGTCATCGCCTGCACCGACGGGCCCGAGACCAACGCCGCCGTCGTCGCCGAAGCCACCCGGCGCCGGATCTTCTGCGTCCGCGCCGATCACGCGCAGTCCGGGACAGCGGTCACCCCGGCGACCGCCCGCTACGACGGGATGACCCTGGGCGTGCTGGCCGGCGGCAGGCATCGGCGCTCGGCCGCGGTCCGGACGGCGCTGCTGGAAGCGCTGCAATCGGGTGTGGTCACCGACGACGCGACCCCTATGGCCCCCGGAGTCGCCCTGGTCGGTGGCGGGCCCGGCGACCCCGATCTGATCACCGTGCGCGGCCGGCGGCTCCTGGCCCGGGCCGATCTGGTGGTGGCCGACCGCCTGGCCCCGCCGGAGTTGCTGGCCGAGCTGGGTCCGGATGTCGAAGTGGTGGACGCCGCCAAGATCCCGTACGGGCGCTCGATGGCGCAGGACGCGATCAACCGGGCTCTGGTGGACGGCGCCCGGGCGGGCAAATTCGTGGTCCGGCTCAAGGGCGGCGATCCGTATGTGTTCGGGCGCGGTTACGAGGAACTCGAGGCCTGTGTCGACGCCGGAGTGCCGGTGACGGTGGTGCCGGGAGTCACCAGCCCGATCTCGGTGCCGGCTGCCGCGGGCATCCCGGTCACCCATCGCGGTGTCACCCATGAATTCGTGGTGGTCAGTGGCCATATTCCACCGGACCACCCGGATTCGCTGGTCGACTGGCCGGCACTGGCCCGGCTGCGCGGCACCCTCGTCCTGATGATGGCGGTGGAGCGGATCGAACAGTTCGCGGCGGTCCTGCGCGCGGGTGGCCGCCCCGCCGAGACCCCGGCGACCGTGATCCAGGAAGGCACCCTGCGTGGCCAGCGGGTACTACGGGGCACCCTCGCCGATGTGGCCGAACGCGTCCGCGCCGAAGGTATCCGGCCGCCCGCGATCATTGTGATCGGGCCCACGGCCGGGTTCAGCGCCGCGCCGGTAGCGGCCGGCGACGGTCGGTTACAGTGACCCACTGTGCTCGATAACCCCCCAGCTATCAAATATCCGGTGACGAAACGAGCCTTCGGCCTCGCCATTCTCGTGCTCAGCGGGTTACAGCTGATGGTTGTGCTGGACGGCACCGTGGTGATCCTGGCGCTGCCGCGGCTGCAGGAGGAAATGGGCCTGTCCAGTTCGGGCAGCGCGTGGACCATCACCGCCTACGGGCTGCCGTTCGCCGGCCTGATGCTGCTCGGCGGCCGGATCGGCGATTCGTTCGGACGCCGGCGCATGTTCGTCCTCGGTGTGGGCCTGTTCACGCTGGCCTCCATGCTGTGCGGGCTGGCGCAGGGCGAGCAGATGCTCATCGCCGCGCGCGCCTTCCAGGGCACCGGCGCCGCACTCGCCGCGCCTACCGCCTTCGCGCTGGTCGCCAGCACCTTCGCGCCGGGCAGGGTCCGCAACCAGGCCTTCGCCATCTTCGGCTCGATGGTCGCGCTGGGCTCGGTCGGCGGACTCGTGATCGGTGGGGCGCTCACCGAGGCCAGCTGGCGGTGGATCTTCCTGATCAATGTGCCGATCGGCGTGCTCATCGTGATCGGCGCGCTGGTCGCGCTCCGCGATACCCACCATCAGCGGCTCACTCTGGATGTGCGCGGCGCGTTCCTCGGCACCCTGGCGTGCGCCCTGATCGTCTGGGGCGCCACCGAGGGACCGGAACTCGGCTGGGGTGACCCGCTGGTCTACGGCACCCTGATCGCGGGCGCGGTGCTGCTGCCGGTCTTCGTCTTCGCGGAACGGCACGTGGACAACCCCCTGCTGCCGTGGACGCTGTTCGACAGCCGCGATCGCGTCGCCACCTTCGTGGTGATCCTGCTCGCCAGCGGCGTGCTGGGCGCCACCACGTATTTCGCCGGACTGTTCGTACAGAACGTCGTCGGTTACAGCCCGCTGGTCGCCGGGATCTCGTTCATCCCGTTCACCGTCGGCGTCGGCCTCGGCAGCGCGGTGACCACCCGGCTGGCCCTGCACATCGCGCCCCGGTGGCTGCTGGTCGGCGCGGCGGTGGTGCTGATGGCCGGTCTCGGCTACGGCTCGACGCTGGACGCGGACGTCGGCTACTGGTCCACCCTGCTGCCGCTGTTCTCCGTGATCGGTTTCGGCATCGGTATCGCCATGGTGCTCATCCCGCTGTGTGTGCTGGTCGGGGTGCCGCCGGACGAGATCGGCCCGTTGTCGGCGATCGGCCAGATGTTCCTGAATCTGGGGACTCCCATCGCCATCGGCGTGCTCACCCCGCTGGCCGCCTCCCGGACCCTGTCCGAGGGCGGGACCATCAAGAAACCGGCCGAGATGACGGCGGCGGAGATCACCGCGCTCGGTGACGGCTACACCCTGGCCCTGCTGGTGGCCGCGATCGGCGGACTGCTGGTGGGGCTGATCGCGCTGACCCTGCGTTACACCGCGGAAGAGGTCGCCCGGGCCCAGCACGCCCAGGACGAAGCCCAGGCGGCCTGACCCCGGCAACGACGCGTCACAGCCTCCCGGTGATCTTGGTCGGGGTGATCCGCACCGCCACCCGGGGCCCGTCGTCCACCGAGGCCGGATTGAACTCGGCGTACGGCTTGCCGGTGTACTTGATCGACATCCGGTCGCCGACCAGCATGTCGGGGTCCGGGGTGAGGGTCGCGGTACCGCGGATCTCCGCGTAGGCGTACGGGTTGTCCGGCGGCGCGATCAGGATCGAGATGCGCGGATCGCGGGCCAGATTCTTGCCCTGGACGCGGTCGGTGGTCGTGGAGTAGAGCAACTCGTCGCCGTCCCGGTCGATCCAGGTGACGGTCAGATGCGGGTGACCGTCGCGGCCGATGGTGGCCACGGTCACGAACAGTTTGGCATCGTCGATGTACTTCTTGACGGTGTCGGGCAACGAGATAGCGCTCATGATCACCAGCAACCCGAGTCCGCGCGGGTTCATTCCGGCTCAGCCCGGTGGATCCGCCGCCAGTTCGGCCGGCAGCAGCGCCATCAACCCCGACTCCTGGGTCTGCGTGGTGATCATCTCCCGGGCGACCTGTTTCACCACCCCCTCGGTGAGCAGCGCGTCGGCCACCCGGGCCATGGCGATACCGCCCTCGTGATGGCGCTGCATCAATTGCGGGAACAGGATCGCGGCGCTACGGCTTCGCGCGGCCGACAGGCTGTCGAGTTCGGCCTGCGTAGCCATCCCCGGCATCGCGGCCGCCGCCGGGTCGTGGGCGGCGTGCTGATCGTGGGTCCGCGCGCGCATCCAGCCCATCGGCTCCGCGCCCGCGGCCGGCGCTCCGGCCAGCCGCAACCAGCCCAGCAGGGCGCCGATCTCGGAGAGCGGGGTGTCCTCGATCTGCCGGGCCGGACCCTGCACCGCGGGGGCGACGCCGGGATCGAGTCGCTGCACCAGCACCAGCGCCTGATGGTGACGGGCGGCCATATCCTGGACGAATCCGATCTCCCACCGATGATCCACCGAATCGGCACCGCCCGAGACTGAAACACGTTACAGTCTCCCGCACGCGGTCGGCCCGGTGGTGTGTCAGCCGAGACCGGGCGGTCTCCGCGCCGAGGCCGGATGGCGTCAGGAGGACGACGATGCCCGACGATGTGAACCCCACCGAACATATGCGGCTCACCACCAGCGAACGCGATCTGGATACGCTGGCGGGACAACTCTCCGAGTGGTTGCGGGACCGGGTCGGAGCCGACGGACCGCCGGTCATCAGTGATCTGCAGCGGCCGCTGTCCGGCGGCCTGTCCAGCGCCTCGGTGCTCTTCGACGCGCACTGGAAATCCGGCGACCGTACCGAAGGGGGCGCCTTCGTCGCGCGGATGATCCCGGAGGAGGGCGCGTTGCCGGTCTTCGAGAAATACGATCTGGGACTGCAGTACCGGGTGATCACCGAAATCGCCGCCGCCACCGATGTCCCGGTACCGCGGTTGCGCTGGCTGGAAACCGGGAGCGCGGCCTGCGGTGCGCCGTTCTTCGTGATGGACCGGGTACCCGGCCGCATCCCGGGCGACAATCCGCCCTACGTATTCGCGGGCTGGCTCTACGACGCGACCACCGCCGAGCGGGCCGAACTCACCCGCAACACCCTCGACGTCCTGGCCCGGATCCACGCGCTGCCCGAACCGGCGCAACGGTTCCCCGAACTCGACGGCCCGGGCCCGGCGCTGCGCCGCCATATCGAAGCGGACCGGGCCTGGTACCACTGGGCGCTGGCCGGCGACGGCTACGAGATCCCGCTCATCGAGCGCGCTTTCGACTGGCTGGACCAGAACTTCCCGGACGATCCCGGACCCGATGTGCTCAGCTGGGGTGATGCCCGGCCCGGCAATATCATCTACGAAGGGTTCTCGCCGGTCGCCGTATTGGACTGGGAGATGGCCGCACTGGGCCCGCGCGAACTCGATCTGGCCTGGATGATCTTCCTGCACCGCTTCTTCCAGGACATCGCCACCGGATTCGGCTTCCCCGGCCTCCCCGATTTCCTGCGCCGCGACGAGGTCGTCGCGCACTACGAGAAGGTCAGCGGCCACACCGTCACGAATCTGGACTTCTACCTCACCTATGCCGCGCTGCGGCACGCGATCGTCATGGCCCGGATCAAACGCCGGATGATCCATATGGGCGAGGACACCGCCCCGGCGGAGCGTGACGACTACATCATGCACCGCGCCACCCTGGAAGCCCTGCTCGACGGCACCTACGGATGGGACTGAGATGAGCGAAAGCACCGCCCACACCCCTGCCACGGCCCCGGGGCCCCTGGACGAGTACCCGATCCACCAGGCACCGCTGCCCATCGCCCGGGCGGCGACCAGCGACCGGAACTTCTATGACCGCAGCTATTTCAACGCGCACAACCGCGACGGCGCGATCATGCTGGTGACCGGATTCGGGGTCTACCCGAATCTCGGTGTCGCCGACGCCTACGCCGCGGTGCGCCGCGGCGACGAGATCACCTCGGTGCGGTTCTCCGACGCCCGCCGCGACCGGGGCCTGGATATGGCGGTCGGTGGTTACCGGATCGAAGTGGTCGAACCGCTGCGCCGCATCCGGGTGGTGTGCGAACACGAGGACCTGGGCCTCGACCTCACCTGGACCGGCGCCTTCCCCGCCGTGCAGGAGCAGCCGCACGTCATGCTGGCCGGTAACCGTCCGACCCTCGACGCCTCCCGCTTCGCCCAGGTCGGTTCGTGGGCGGGCACGCTGGCGATCGGCGGCGAGGACATCACCGTGGACCCGGCGATCTGGACCGGCACCCGGGACCGCTCGTGGGGTATCCGGCCCGTCGGCGAGGCCGAACCGCCGGGCCGGGCCGTCGCCGAAGGGGCCGGAGGGTTCTGGTGGCTGTACGTGCCGCTGCGATTCGACGATTTCGCGGTGGTGGTGATCATCCAGGAGAACCCCGACGGCTATCGGACGCTCAACGACGCGGTCCGGGTGTTCCCGGACGGATCGGTGGAACAACTGGGCTGGCCGCGGATCACCATCGACTACCGGTCGGGGACCCGCCATCCCGAGAGCGCGAGCCTGGAACTGCGGACTCCCGACGGGAAGCCGCTGACCATCGATATCCGCACCGTCACCGGGATACCGCTGCACATCGGCTGCGGTTACGGCGGCGACCCGGACTGGCAGCACGGGCAGTGGAAGGGCCGCGACTGGTCGTGGGCCAACAGCTACGACCTCACCGATCCGGCGATCGCCGGGCGGATACCGTGGGGTGTCACCGACCACATCGCGCACGCCCGCTGCGGAGCCGCCGAGGGTTGGGGACTGTTCGAACACGCGAGCGTCGGCCGGCACGACCCCACCGGTTTCGCGGATCTGCTCTCGGTGGCGCCCTAGCCCGGACCGGGCGCGGCGGTCGCGGCGACCACGATGCCCCCGACCACCTGCCGCGGCACGAGCAACGGCCCGGCGCCGGCCAGCAACGCGGCGGCCTCGGCCACACCGGGGATACCCAGAGCGGCCGCGACCCGCTCCGACGGGTTGGGCACCGGCACCCGCGCCAGTCGCTCGGCGGAATAGCCGAACAGTGGCACGCCCAGTGCGGCGGCGGCGTCGCGGGGCCCCGGCTCACCGGCCCGGCGATCCAGGGTCGCGAGGCAGGCTATCCGGTGCCCGGGAAAGGCCTCCGCCAGCACCGCGAGAATCCGCTCGGCGGACGGATCCGGGCGCAGGCCGAGACCGACCGCGAGTTCGGCACCGTAGGGTCCGGAGCCGGCTCCGGACCGCCGGTCTCCGCCGATCACCGTGCGCGCGCCGCGGGGCGGGTGCGCTGATGGGCGCGTGCGGCGGCGACGAACCGGCCCACGGCATCCGGATTTCCGGCCGGGTGGGTATGCAGGTAGGACGCGTGCACCCGGTGCACGACCGCACCCTCCCGCCACTGCTCCCCGGCGGTACGCCATCCCCAGGCGGGCGGAGCACCACCGGATTCCGCCAGCCGGGTCCGATGGAATTCGTGGCCGCGTACCCGCTCACCGGTCCGCCAGAGCACGGAATCGGCCAGCGCCACCGCGTCTCGATATCCCAGGGTCAGGCGTGGTCCGAACTCGGCGACCGCGTCGATCAGGCCCGCCATCGGATGACCGTCCAGGGATCGGGTGAGGTACAGCAGCCCGGCGCATTCGGCGTGGATGGGCAGCCCCGCCCGGGCCCGCTCCGCCACCGCGGCGCGCAGCCCGGTATTGGCCGCCAACGCCCCCGCGTGCTCCTCCGGGAATCCGCCCGGCAACACCAGGCCCGCGGCCTCGGCCGGCAGGGTGTCGTGCAGCGGGTCGATCACGGCGACCCGGGCACCCGCGGCGGTGAGCAGTTCCCGGTGTTCGGCATAGCCGAAGGTGAAGGCGGGTCCACCGGCTACCGCGATCACCGGCTCCGGTCCCTCCGGCAGCGCGACGTCGTCCGCGAGTTCCCGGGCCGCGTCCCAGCTCGGCCCGGACTCCGGCGCCGCGGCCAGCGCCGCGACCGCGGCGAGATCGATATGACGCGCGGCCAGATCGGTCATCGCGTCCACCGCGCGCCTCGCCGCGCGGCCGTGTTCCACCGCCGGGATGAGGCCCAGATGCCGGGACGGGACCTCGAGTGCGGCCAGCCGGGGCAGCGCGCCGAGCACCGGCAGACCCACCCGGTCGCAGGCGGCGCGCAGCACCTGCTCGTGCCGGGCACTACCGACCCGGTTGAGCACCACCCCGCCCAGCCGCACACCGGAGTCGAAGGTGGCGAACCCGTGCAGTAGCGCGGCCAGGCTCTGGCTGTGCCCGCGCGCGTCCACGACCAGGATCACCGGTAGGCCCAGCAGGCTCGCCACCTGAGCGGTGGAGCCTTCCGCGACGGGATCGGCGGCCTGTTCGTCGATCCGTCCGTCGAACAGGCCCATCACCCCTTCCACCACCGCGATATCGCAGTCGCGGGCACCGTGGCGGTAGAGCGGGGCGATCCGGTCGTGCCCGACCAGCACCGGATCCAGGTTGCGACCGGGGCGTCCGGCGGCGAGGCCGTGATAGCCGGGATCGATGTAGTCGGGCCCCACCTTGAAGGGGGCCACCCGGCGGCCCGCACGGCGCAACGCACCGATGAGACCGGTGGCGACAGTGGTCTTCCCGCTGCCGGAGGCCGGCGCGGCGAGCACTATCCCCGGGGCGGCGCTCATCGCACGGCATTCCCGGCCGAAGGGGACCGGCGGCCCGCGCACCGGATCCCGGCCCCCCGGGACCGGCTCACCATTCGATACCCCGTTGCCCCTTGCGTCCCGCGTCCATGGGGTGGCGCACCTTGGTCATCTCGGTCACCAGATCCGCCGCCTCCAGCAGTTCCGGCGGCGCGTCCCGGCCGGTGATGACGACATGCTGGTTGCCCGGACGCGCGCGCAGGGTGTCGACGACCTCGGCCACATCCACCCACCCCCATTTCAGCGGGTAGGTGAATTCGTCGAGCACATAGAACCGGTGCTCCTCGGCACGCAGTCGCCGCGCGATCTCCTCCCAGCCGGCCAGCGCCGCGGCCGCGTGATCGGTTTCGGTGCCCTGTTTACGGGTCCACGACCAGCCCTCGCCCATCTTGTGCCACTGCACCGGCCCGCCCACCCCGGTCTCGCCGTGCAGCCGGCCGAGCTCACGGAAAGCCGCTTCCTCCCCCACCTTCCACTTGGCGCTCTTGACGAACTGGAACACCGCCACATCGAAACCCTGGTTCCAGGCGCGCAACGCCATCCCGAAGGCGGCAGTGGACTTACCTTTGCCCGGACCGGTGTGCACGGCGAGCACCGGCTGATTACGGCGCTGCCGGGTGGTCAGTCCGTCGTCGGGTACATGCTCGGGCACCCCTTGGGGCATGAGTTCTCCTCATCTGATTCGGATTTCGTGCTCGTCCGGTACGGGCCGGAATCGGGCTCACGCGGCGCGCGCGCCGCCGGAGGCGCCCGCGCGGACCACCTCGGCCACCGAGGCACCGGTCAATTCGCCGAGCCGGACGGCCGTACCGCCCAGCGCGGCCGCCAGTTCGGCGGCCAGCCCCAGCCGGACCATGCCGCGTTCGCAGTCGACGACAACGGAGGTGACACCGTCGCGGGCGAGCCGGCCGGCCGCCGCGCGGGCCCGCGGCACCGGATCGGTCCCGCCGGTGGCGCGGCCGTCGGTGAGCAGCACCAGCATCGGCCGGCGCTGCGGGTCGCGGACGCGTTCCCGGTAGACCACCTCGCGTGCGGTGTGCAATCCCGCGGCCAGCGGAGTCTTCCCGCCGGTACGCAACCCGGTCAGGCGGCGGACGGCGATATCGATCGAGGAGGTGGGCGGCAGTACCAGTTCGGCCTCGCTGCCGCGCACGGAGATCACCGCGACCTTGTCGCGCCGCTGATAGGCATCGCGCAGCAGGGTCACCACCGCACCGGTCACCGCGGACAGCCGGTCGCGGGCGGCCATGGAACCGGAGGTATCGACCACGAAGAGCACCAGGTTGCCCTCGCGGCCCTCGCGGTACGCCCCGCGTAGATCGCCGGGCGCGAGCACCAGTGGCCCGATGCGCCGACCCCGCGCCCGCTGATGCGGCGCCGCGGCCCGCAGGGTGCCCAGTAGATGCAGGCCGCCGGTGGGCTCGGGGGTCGTGTTCACCACGCGGCCCTGCCGGGTCTGCGCCCGGGACCGCCGGCCGGGCGCTCCTTCGCCGACACCCGGCACCTCCCAGCGCGGCGGCCGGACCGGTGCCGCGACCGGCGCGCTCGCCTGCCCGGTCCCGCCGGCGCCACCCGGGTTGCCGGAGTTCTCATTCGTCTCGGTGTCCGCACCGGGCGCCTCGGCGCCGCCACCGGGACCGTCCGGGTCGTCGTCGGGATCGACGGGGCACCGAGACCCCTGCGCCTCGTCGTCGGCCGGTGCGTTCTGCTGATCCCCGGCCTGCTCGGCCGCGTCGCGCATGGCGTCGTCGAGCTGTTCGGGGGTGATCCCGGGTTCGTCGAACGGGTCCCGCCGCCGCCGGTGCGGCAGCGCCAGTTCGGCGGCGACGCGCACATCCTCGGCGGTGACACTGCCGCGCCCGCACCAGGCGGCATGGGCGGCGGCGGTGCGGGCCACCACCAGATCCGCCCGCATACCGTCGACGTCGAAGGAGGCGCAGACCGCGGCGATCCGCCGCAGCTCCACATCGTCGAGCGCGACCTCGGGCAGCCGGTCGCGGGCGGTGAGGACGCGGTCGGCGATCTCGGCGTCCGCGGCGGCGTAGGTGGCCGCGAAACCGTTCGGATCGGCCTCGTAGTCGAGACGGCGGCGGACCACGGCCATCCGGACGTCCACGTCCCGGGAGGCGGTCACATCCACGGTCAGGCCGAATCGGTCGAGCAGCTGCGGCCGCAGCTCGCCTTCCTCCGGGTTCATGGTGCCGACCAGGACGAACCGGGCCGGATGGGAATGCGAGACGCCGTCGCGTTCGATGTGCACCCGGCCCATGGCCGCCGCGTCCAGCAGCACATCCACCAGGTGGTCGTGCAGCAGGTTGACCTCGTCCACGTACAGCACCCCGTGATGGGCGGCGGCGAGCAGGCCGGGCCGGAACGCCTGTTCGCCGTCGCGCAGGATCCGCTCCAGATCGAGGGAGCCGACGACCCGGTCCTCGGTGGCGCCGACCGGGAGTTCCACCAGCCGCGCCGGGCGGGCGCCCGATTCGTCGACCACCGGGGGCAGCAGCCGCGCCAGGGCCCGTACCACCGTGGACTTCGCGGTTCCCTTCTCGCCGCGCACGAGTACGCCACCGATACCGGGATGCACAGCGCACAGGATCAGCGCGAGCTGCAACCGATCCTGTCCGACCACCGCGGAGAACGGGAACCCGGCCTCACCGCCGTCCGCGGCGGGGGCGATCGGTCGGGATGCGGGCCGGGCGGTTTCGGTGGAGGACACGGCCCCACTCTAAAACGTGCCGTCGCCCGGCCCGGCCTTCCCCTGCCCGAGACGGGCGGAAGGGCCCGGTGGCTATCCCTTGCGCATCGGTACGTGCGCGACGCCGTCCTCGATGAACTCCGGGCCGTCGACCTCGAAACCGTGTTTGGTGTAGAGATCGATCAGGTAGGTCTGCGCGTTGAGCCGGACGGTGTGCGATCCGGTCTCGGCAAGGGCGGCCTGCAGCAGCCGGGTGGTGTATCCGTGCCCGCGGGCCTCGACCGCGGTACACAACCGCCCGATCCGGAAGGATTTGACGCCGTCCTCGTGCTCTTCGAGCAGGCGCAGGGTGGCGATGACCTCGCCTTCGTCGTCGAGCCACAGATGCCGGGTCTCCGGCAGCAGGTCCTGTCCGTCCAGCTCCGGGTACGCGCACTTCTGCTCGACCACGAACACTTCGACCCGAAGTTTCAGCAACTCGTACAGGGTGGGGGTATCGAGATCCTGCGCCCATGACCGGCGGAGCACAACCGTTGACATCATCGCGCCTTGCTATCACACCTCGGCGCGAGATGCACGCGAATGCCCCGGGCGCACCGTGGCGCGGCGGCCGCGACACGGCGCGGCCCGCGGGGTTTCCAC